>NZ_VMMQ01000030.1:0-45747 GCF_013277295.1 Streptococcus sp. 477 | reverse complement strand
TACATTTTTGAAATTTTTTCGAATAGATAAGTGAGAAGAAAAAGAAAGGAATAAAATAATGAAAGAACATTATTACGGATTTGTTGAGCTAACTTCGGAAGAATTGACCGATATTCAAGGTGGAGAAAGTTGGGTGAAGACCCTTGCAGATTGGTACATTGGATTTCGTAGAGGTTTTGGTTTTTAGGAGGATAAGCGATGAATGAAATGAATGATAAGTATACTGTTGAGGTATTAAAGGAAAGCGACTTAGCCTTGCTGGTGGGTGGTAGCAAGGAAAGTTATCAACGGGGTCTAATTACAGGTCTATTGTTACGCGGTATATTTATTGGAACCCCATTTTTTAGAAGATAAGATTTAGAAAAAATAGAACAAGAGGAGAAAAAAGATGACAAATTTTGACAAAATGGAACAGAACTTTGTAGCTCTTACAGAAGAAGAGTTGATGGCTGTGGATGGGGGAGCATTGCCTCTTGTAATCGCCGGAGTGTCTATCTGGAAGATAGGTGCAGCAGTAGCAGGTGGAGCAGCAGCGCTTTTTGCTGGAGGAGCAGCTTTGGGGTATTATGCGAATAGACCATAATCTGATTGTAGTCAGAGAGGCATTTCTATGTTTTTAAAAAAAGAAGTGATATTATTAGGGGTATTGTTATCGCTACGTATTATTTTTACTATCGTTCAAATTTTAATTGATTATAAAATATTATCTGGACAGTATAGTATAAATTTTATGGAT
Organism: Streptococcus sp. 477; assembly: GCF_013277295.1. NCBI lineage: Bacteria > Bacillati > Bacillota > Bacilli > Lactobacillales > Streptococcaceae > Streptococcus > Streptococcus sp. 477. The sequence continues at coordinate 45,011 of NZ_VMMQ01000030.1, read as the reverse complement.
ATTTCAGAAGTATTTACTTATCCAATACTCATTTTAATCATTTACATAGCAATAAAATATAATACAAAGGAGTAATGACGAATATGAACTTAGAACAATTTTATCAATTATCTGACGATGAATTAGTGGGAACAAAAGGTGGTTTTGGTCTTACGGAAGCAGTTGGGATTGCAGGAGTACTGAATGCTGCTGTACAAATTTTTAATGCTGGTTACAAATTTGGTTCAGATTTGGCTCGTCGTGGGCGTTAGATAATGAATAATCGCAACCTTAATCTCAATACATTGTTACCTAAACTAGCCACTATATTTCCTTTGTTGGGAATAATTCTTAATGTCGCGCTTCATGTGATTCGTACAGGTTCGTTAGTATCCTTTAATTGGCAATGGACTTTGGTTGGTTTGCTTTTCTCAGCATATTTTGGTATTTTTCGCAAAGATTTGTCAAAAAATAATCAAAACTATAAATGAAGAACATGAATCAAAAGGATTTTGTGTATATGAATGGTAGCGTTTTCCCGCCATTCTTGTCAGGTAAATAGGAGCTTTCTATGAAAACATTTTTATTAGGCTTTACTGAGGGTTATTTTACCGTATCGCTCATAATCTACATCGCAACGTATTTGATTTTGAGAAATCCAATCAATACCCTATTTTATCCAGAAATTTACCCTGTTTTATTTGGGCTCTTTTATCTAGGATATAAGGTCAATAAAAAGCGAGTAGAGTAAACAGTTAAGAATGACTTGTTAGTCTGCGCTAAAATGGCTAGGCTAGAATCTAGGAATGCATCACATTGGAGTTTAATATGAAATTTGTTAAATCAATACTGAAAGTTTGGCCTGAAATTATGGTATTACTTAGTTCAATGTCTTATATCATCATCAGATTAGTAGCTGACATGAATAAAGTATCTTTACTTACTTGGTTTGATAGTTTCAATATACCAACGATTGCATTATTTATGATGGTCTTCATTCTTTTATACAGAAGTAAAGAAAAAAAGAATGGATAAATTTGAGGTAGTAGACGTTCTATAGGGAATAGGTGTCTTATAGTAACGAATCAAAAAAAGGAGTAACTATGAATCGTAATTTAGAACGGTGTTATCTATTCTGACTAGGAATAGATTATACCAGAGGTGGCTTAGAAATAGCAGGGACATTAAAAATTGAAGTAACTTTAAATAGGATGTCGTAAAGGTTACTATCAATGATTTATTTGTCCCAAGCTTGCCTAGGGTGTCAGAAAAAAATCATTTTCCTTTCAATAGCATATTTTTAGTAGGTAGGACGTTTGTTCTGCCTATTTTTTGCCAAAAAAGTGTATTTGAGCTGTTTATTTGGAGTTTTACATGTATTTTTTGATAAAATTTGATAAAATAGGTATAGAAATTAGGAGAGTTGAAGAAAAGAAATGAAGAAGGTTTTAAGATATTTTTTAGTATTTGTTTTTCTATTTTTGATGAATATTTTCATCTTTAAGATACTAGCAACTCTGGGATTTCAGCTGACAATGAGTGAAAAGAGTTATATTGTACCACCGCTGTTTTCGATTATCGTTTTGTACATGATTGACAAAAGAATTAGGAAGAAAAAGAAATCTTTGTAATCAACTTAAGGAGTATTACTATGGATGAGTTGAAACGTGAAATTGGTTATAAAATCAAAACTATTAGGCGATCTTGTGGAAAAACTCAGATAGATATTTGTGGTGATGAATCAGAGTTGACGATTCGTCAGCTAGCACGTATTGAAAATGGGCAAGCTTTAGCAACACTTCCTAAATTATTATTGATTGCGGATAAACTTGGAGTATCATTACAGAATATTGTGGATGTTAAGGTTATAGAGATTCCAAAAGGATTCCTAAAACTCAAAGATGAGCTGATTCATTCTCAAACCTACGCTGATAAGGGAAGAATCGAACGAAAAGAAGCTATACTTGAGGAAATATATGAAAACTATTATGAGAATTTGCCTGAGGAAGAGCAGTTAATTGTGGATGTGACACAAGCTCGTTTTGATATTTATGGTAGTTCAGATGTGACCTACGGTTTAGGGTTAGTGGAAGAATATTTCCAGCAGTTATTAAAAAAGAAATATTTTTCTGTAAATGATTTGTTGATTATTGAATTGTATTTCTTTTGTTGTGCTATGGGATTAGAAGATAAAGAACATTTTGAGGAGTTAGCTCAAAAAGTATTGCTATGTTCAGAATATGAAGATAAGGCTAGCCTAGCTCAGATGGAAAAAGTTCTTCTGAGCCTATTTATCCAAATTCAGACAGAAGATAGTCTGATATATATTCAAACATTTGAGAAAATTATTGCTAAAACAAGACATGTTTTTTACCGACCTCATCTATTTTTGCTAAAGGCAAAATATGCTTTATTTGTAGACAAGAATATTTTAGAGGCAGAAAGTTTCTATGAAAAGGCAATTTCTCTAGCAGAATTGCTAGATGATCAGATATTAGTTCAGAGAATCTTAGAAGAAAAACAAATAGATTTCCCAACAACCTGACTTCTAAGTCATGTTGTTTTTTTCATGTTTTTGTTATATTAAACCTATAAAGAAAACGCTCTCAAAAAGAAAGGAGGTTTATTATGGTTGGAACGTTATTTGTCCCTTTAAGTATAAGAGTTTGGTTCTATCTATAATATCAGGTAGAGATTAATGGAATAAAGTATTCTTATATTGGATTAAAGGAATGTTTTAATAGGTTTCCTACATTAGTATAGAGGATGAAACTCAATTTTCAATGATATAAAAGAGTGATTTGGAGATTGTGAGGGTTGAGTATGTTTATTTATGATGTAGGAAGTGTAAACTAAAAAGGAGGTAGTAATCGTATAAAAGTTAAATAGACATTATCTTTTATTGAGTCTTAGTGATATAAAAGTAATTTGATAATCTAGGAAAATGTAGTAGTAATTTATTTATTATAGATATGTTAATAAAAGTAGTATAAAATATAGACGAACATTTGAAGAGAGTTAGGAATACAACATGTGCGAATTAACTCTCAATAAAACATACATAATATACAAAAGGAGTACACTAAAATGAAATCTAAAAGAATGGAATTTCATAATAAATTTCTCATTGTTTCAGCAATGTTAGCAGTCATTAGTTGGTTAAGCTTAGGTGTTGTTTCTTTTCCTATGTTGGCTGGGACATTAGGAATTTCGACAAAAGCTGCTGCTACTGTAGTCAATTTGATTAGTGCTTATAGTACAGTTACAGCAGTAATTTCAATTGTAGGTGCAATCACAGGAGTAGGTTCTATTGGTTCGGGTATTGCAGCAACAGTTCTTTATATATTGAAAAAGAAGGGTGCTGCTAAAGCAGCTCTATGGTAGAACTAGATGAAAATACTTTCTAAAAAAGAATGTGAAAGTATTTTAGGTTATCTTAATTTTATTGGGATAACCCTTTTGTTTTTTGTTATCATAAGTTTGTCAATCTATTTTAAAAGCTATCTTCCTTTTCAAGGGAAATTATTTTTACTTTTTTTGGTAGTAGATTACGCTACTTTGAATCGTTATAATATGAAACTGCCTATCCAAAGTAAAAAAATAAATACTTTCTATATAAGGAAAAACTATATTTTTCTCTATCTTCTTGCCATTGTCAAGAAATATTATTCTTTCCAAATTTTACAATCATTCATTTATTTATTTATTTTGTATTTTCTAGATATTATTGGATATTTTTATTTATACATTACTCTTTGTTTGATAGTTATTCAAATTATTTCTTTAATTCTACCTAGTTTGTTTTCAATTATAAGTAAATTGTTCTTATTTTTATCTATAGGACTATTGTCTATAGAACAAGGACAAGTTGTAATTTATGTCATACTACTCAATTATTTTATTTTAGTTATGGGGATATTAGATAATCACGCGAGTAATTTCTATTTTAAAAGCAGTCGAATGAGCCAAAAAAGATTTCGTAGCAGTCTATTTATATTGCTTCGTTTTTGTTGGTTAAATAAAGGGTTAACTTTTTCTTTTATTTTGATTAGTATTCTTCTTTCCTATCTATTTTGGTATATGATGACGATGTTATCAATTGATGGTACAAAAATACCAATATTGTTTCTTTATACCTCAATATATATCACATTAATGGAGGCAATAATAGGGAATCATAAATCCTCAATTGGGGTAGATCTAGCTTTACTTCAATTATCTGCTCTTAATCATTCTAAAATGAATTTCTTTTTTAAGAATGCACAACTAATGATGTTGACGCATTTAATCTCTTTCTTACAATTTTCATTGTTGTTATGTTTGATTCCGGTGACAAGTTATAGTAATGATATAAAAAGTATTTTGTTGAATTTGTTATTGATTCCATTCAATTATTTTATAGCCTATGTCTATTATAAGAAAGCTCTATTTTTAATTAAAGGTACAGTTAGTTTATTGAGATGGAGTTTTCTGGTTTTATATTGTTTTCTGATATTATTTGTAACTTTAGTAGGGGGCATTAGATGAGAAAAAGTGGTTTTCTGATTTACTATGTGTTATTTTGTACGGTCTGTTTTTCACTAGGTTTACTTTTAAGCTTTATATTAAAAAGTGAGACTTTTGCTACTATACCTCCGAAACTGGAATTACAATTTACATTGACAGTTTTACAGGCAAATTCTACAAATTTTTTGCTATATCTATTCTGTTTTCCGATTTCGCCCTTATTGCAACTTTTTGATTTGCTATCTTTAGGAATACAATTGGGTATATCTGGTCAGATGATTGGAATAGTAGCTACAATAAAAGGAATATTACCTCATGGTCTTATTGAAATACCGAATTTTATTTGGTATCAAGGTATGAGTCAGTATCTTTTATACCGATTATTGAAGGATAGGGGAATTGAAAATATACTTATTTATATAAAAAGTAATTTAAAATGGTATATCATTTCTTATATTTTATTAATTTTAGCAGCGTTGATAGAGGGAATTAAATTATGAAAATTGAAAATGAATCTAAAAGTTATGATAAATGTATACTGAAAAATATATCACTAGAGATTGATAAGGGAATTTACAGAGTTGAAGGAGAGAATGGTTCAGGAAAGAGCACCCTTCTACAACTTTTAGCTGGGCTAGAGACTTTTGATAGTGGTTTAAAGAATTGTGTCTCCAAAGATGTACTATACCTTGATACCAATCAGCTTGGGGTTATTCCATTTACTATAGAAGAAAATTTGCAGTTGTTGTGTGATTCTTTTCAAATCCATCTATCATTTGAGGATAAAGAACAAATTAATACTTTTTTTGATAATAAAATCGGAGATAACTATATGACAGCATCTACTGGAACAAAATTCAAATTAGGCTTATCCTTAATTTTTGCTAAAAATTGGGATTATATTTTTATTGATGAGACCTTATCAACAGTGGATGCAAGAAGTATTGATATGATTGCTAAACGTTTAATTTCCATGAAAGAAAGCTCTACTATTATATATGTATCTCATAATTTATTGAATCAAGAATTGATTAGCAAATCTCAAAGGATTTTAATAGAGGAAGGACGGGTTTATGAAATTTCAAACAAATAATAGTTTATACAAATTAATGAATCTGATTATTTATCTTTTTCTTTTATATTTGTTTATTGATTTACTGATGAAGTCGGGAATTTTAGATGAACAAATTGATAAATTATCTGAACTATCTAATCTTTTTACAATTAAAATAGAAACAATATTGACAGTGATTTCTGTTGTTTTCACATTTATAGCAACTCTTATTGAATATGGATTTTCTCTCTTTCTGATTACATTATTTTTTGATAAGGATAAGAGGAACTTTGGAGATATTCTTTTATCTAAAAATATAACCTTAAGTTTTAGCATTTTACTTTGTTACTTATTTAATCCATCGGATATAAAGTTTGCTTATTTCAGCATATTGACAGTATTACTAATTGGGATAACAAATTATGCGAGATTTAAAAATTTAAGATTGACAGTAGTATTTTCTGTACCATTTTTATTTAATGCTATAGTGTCTATTATAAATAGTTTTTAGAAATACTAAAATTTCTTTTCTTTACTTAATAATGACACGAAATCATTTCGGTTTTATTAACTTGGAATTCTTATATTTTCTAGGTAGAACGTTTGTTCTGCCTATTTTCTTTATCCAAAAAGTGCAGTTGGGAGGGAGATAGGCGCATTTGGGGAGGAAGTCCAGTTTTTGTTTGAGGATTGGGGTAAGATAGTTGTTATCAGATGAGTTTATACTCTTCGAAAATCAAATTCAAACCACGTCAACGTCGCCTTGCCGTATATATGTGACTGACTTCGTCAGTCCTATCTACAACCTCAAAACNNGATTTTCATTGAGTATTAGGAAAAAGGAGATGAAGATGAAATTTGGGAAACGTCACTATCGTCCGCAGGTGGATCAGATGGACTGCGGTGTAGCTTCATTAGCCATGGTTTTTGGCTACTATGGTAGTTACTATTCTTTGGCTCACTTGCGAGAATTGGCCAAGACGACCATGGATGGGACGACGGCTTTAGGCTTGGTCAAGGTGGCAGAGGAGATTGGTTTTGAGACGCGAGCAATTAAGGCGGATATGACGCTTTTTGACTTGCCAGATTTGACTTTTCCTTTTGTTGCCCATGTGCTTAAGGAAGGAAAATTGCTCCACTACTATGTGGTGACTGGGCAGGATAAGGATAGCATTCATATTGCCGATCCAGATCCTGGGGTGAAATTGACCAAACTGCCACGTGAGCGTTTTGCGGAAGAATGGACAGGAGTGACTCTTTTTATGGCACCTAGTCCAGACTACAAGCCTCATAAGGATCAAAAGAATGGTCTGCTCTCTTTTATCCCTATATTAGTGAAGCAGCGTGGCTTGATTGCCAATATCGTTTTGGCAACACTCTTGGTAACCTTGATTAACATTGTGGGTTCTTATTATCTGCAGTCTATCATTGATACCTATGTGCCAGATCAGATGCGTTCGACGCTTGGGATTATTTCTATTGGGCTGGTTATCGTCTATATTCTCCAGCAGATTTTGTCTTACGCTCAGGAGTATCTCTTACTTGTTTTGGGGCAACGCTTGTCGATTGATGTGATTTTGTCCTATATCAAGCATGTTTTTCACTTGCCCATGTCCTTCTTTGCGACACGCAGGACAGGGGAAATCGTGTCTCGTTTCACGGATGCTAACAGTATCATCGATGCACTGGCTTCGACAATCCTTTCGATTTTCCTAGATGTGTCAACGGTTGTCATTATTTCTCTTGTTTTATTTTCACAAAATACCAATCTCTTTTTCATGACTTTATTGGCACTTCCTGTCTATACAGTGATTATCTTTGCCTTTATGAAGCCTTTTGAAAAGATGAATCGTGATACCATGGAAGCCAATGCGGTTCTGTCTTCTTCTATCATTGAGGACATCAACGGTATTGAGACTATCAAGTCTTTGACCAGTGAGAGTCAGCGTTACCAAAAGATTGACAAGGAATTTGTGGATTATCTGAAAAAATCCTTTACCTATAGTCGGGCAGAGAGTCAGCAAAAGGCTCTGAAAAAAGTTGCCCATCTCTTACTCAATGTCGGCATTCTCTGGATGGGAGCTGTTCTGGTCATGGATGGCAAGATGAGTTTGGGGCAGTTGATTACCTATAATACCTTGCTTGTTTACTTTACCAATCCTTTGGAAAACATCATCAATCTGCAAACCAAGCTTCAGACAGCGCAGGTTGCCAATAACCGTCTGAATGAGGTTTATCTGGTAGCTTCTGAGTTTGAGGAGAAGAAAACGGTCGAGGATTTGAGTTTGATGAAGGGAGAGATGTCCTTCAAGCAGGTTCATTACAAGTATGGCTATGGTCGAGATGTCTTATCGGACATCAATTTGACCATTCCACAAGGTTCTAAGGTAGCTTTTGTGGGGATTTCGGGGTCAGGTAAGACGACTTTGGCCAAGATGATGGTTAATTTTTATGATCCAAGTCAGGGAGAGATTAGTCTGGGTGGTGTCAATCTCAATCAGATTGACAAAAAGGCTCTGCGCCAGTACATCAACTATCTGCCTCAACAGCCCTATGTCTTTAACGGAACGATTTTGGAGAATCTTCTTTTGGGAGCCAAGGAGGGGACGACTCAAGAGGATATCTTACGGGCGGTCGAATTGGCAGAGATTCGGGAGGATATTGAGCGCATGCCACTGAATTACCAGACAGAATTGACTTCGGATGGGGCAGGGATCTCAGGTGGTCAACGTCAGAGAATTGCTCTGGCGCGTGCTCTCTTGACAGATGCGCCGGTCTTGATTTTGGATGAGGCAACTAGCAGTCTGGATATCTTGACTGAGAAGCGAATTGTCGATAATCTCATGGCTTTAGACAAGACCTTGATTTTCATTGCTCACCGCTTGACCATTGCTGAGCGGACAGAGAAGGTTGTTGTCTTGGATCAGGGCAAGATTGTTGAAGAAGGAAAGCATGCTGATTTGCTTGCACAGGGTGGCTTTTACGCCCATTTGGTGAATAGCTAGAAAGAGGAGAGGATGAAACCAGAATTTTTAGAAAGTGCGGAGTTTTATAATCGTCGTTACCATAATTTTTCCAGTCGGGTGATTGTCCCCATGTCCCTTCTGCTTGTGTTTTTACTTGGATTTGCAACATTTGCAGAGAAGGAGATGAGTTTGTCTACTAGAGCTACTGTCGAGCCTAGTCGTATCCTTGCAAATATCCAGTCAACTAGCAACAATCGTATTCTTGTCAATCATTTGGAAGAAAATAAGCTGGTTAAAAAGGGAGAACTGTTGGTTCAATATCAAGAAGGGGCAGAGGGTGTCCAAGCGGAGTCCTATGCCAGTCAGTTGGACATGCTCAAGGATCAAAAAAAGCAATTGGAGTATCTGCAAAAGAGCCTGCAAGAAGGGGAGAACCACTTTCCAGAGGAGGATAAATTTGGCTACCAAGCCACCTTTCGCGACTACATCAGCCAAGCAGGTAGTCTTAGGGCTAGTACATCGCAACAAAATGAGACCATCGCGTCCCAGAATGCAACAGCTAGCCAAACCCAAGCTGAAATCGGGAACCTCATCAGTCAAACAGAGGCTAAAATTCGCGATTACCAGACAGCTAAGTCAGCTATTGAAACAGGTGCTTCCTTGGCCAGTCAGAATCTAGCCTACTCTCTCTACCAGTCCTACAAGTCTCAGGGTGAGGAAAATCCGCAAGCTAAAGCTCAGGCTGTTGCGCAGGTTGAAGCGCAACTTTCTCAGTTAGAATCTAGTCTTGCTACTTACCGTGTTCAGTATGCAGGTTCAGGTACCCAGCAAGCCTACGCGTCTGGTTTAAGCAGTCAATTGGAGTCTCTCAAATCCCAACACTTGGCAAAGGTTGGTCAGGAATTGACCCTTCTAGACCAGAAAATCTTGGAAGCAGAGTCAGGTAAGAAGGTACAGGGAAATCTTTTAGACAAGGGGAAAATTACGGCGAGTGAGGATGGGGTACTTCATCTCAATCCTGAGACCAGTGATTCTACCATGGTAGCAGAAGGTGCCTTACTAGCCCAACTCTATCCGTCCTTGGAAAAAGAAGGGAAAGCCAAACTTACAGCTTATCTCAGTTCGAAAGATGTAGCAAGGATCAAGGTTGGTGATTCTGTTCGCTATACTACGACTCATGATGCCAAGAATCAATTTTTCCTAGATTCTACTATTACAAGTATTGATGCGACAGCTACTAAGACTGAGAAAGGGAATTTCTTTAAAATCGAGGCGGAGACTAATCTAACTTCGGAGCAGGCTGAAAAACTTCGATATGGGGTGGAAGGTCGCCTGCAGATGATTACGGGCAAGAAAAGTTATCTGCGTTATTATTTGGATCAATTTTTGAACAAAGAGTAATGTTCGTGTTTTTAGAGTTAAATAATTTTTAAACTGTGAGAAAGATTCTTCTTGCAGTTTTTTCTTTACAATTTTTGAAAAATATCTGCCGTTTATTCGGTTAAATTCTTGTAATTTTAGGTTTTTTATGGTAGAATGTGCTCAAGTAATACGAAAGGCGAACTTTAAAATGTCAAAACAATTGATCTATTCGGGAAAAGCTAAAGATATCTATACAACTGAGGATGAAAATCTTATTATTTCAACTTACAAGGACCAGGCGACCGCTTTCAATGGTGTTAAGAAGGAGCAGATTGCGGGCAAGGGAGTGTTGAATAATCAGATTTCATCTTTTATTTTTGAGAAATTAAATGCGGCTGGTGTGGCGACTCACTTTGTGGAGAAGCTTTCAGACACGGAACAACTCAATAAAAAGGTTAAGATTATTCCTTTGGAAGTCGTGCTCCGCAACTATACTGCTGGTTCCTTTTCAAAACGTTTTGGTGTAGACGAAGGTATCGCATTTGAGATTCCGATTGTCGAATTTTACTACAAAAATGATGATTTGGATGATCCATTTATCAATGATGAGCATGTGAAGTTTCTAAAGATTGCGGATGACCAGCAGATTGCCTACTTGAAGGAAGAAACTCGCCGTATCAATGAACTTTTGAAAGCCTGGTTTGCTGAGATTGGCCTCAAGTTGATTGACTTTAAGCTAGAGTTCGGTTTTGACAAGGATGGCAAGATTATCTTGGCAGATGAATTTTCACCAGATAACTGTCGCTTGTGGGATGCGGATGGCAACCACATGGATAAGGATGTTTTCCGTAGAGGATTGGGAGAACTAACAGACGTTTACGAAGTGGTCTGGGAGAAGTTGCAAGGTTTGAAATAATCTGTTTGCAACGGAAAACCTTCGTCTCTCAACTAAAAGGACTCAGTTTGAAAAGGTTCCCCAGACCTTTTCACTCCGTAGGGGATTGGGAGAACTAACAGACGTTTACGAGATTGTCTGGGAAAAGTTGCAGGAATTGAAATAACAGCCTCAAGGCTGTTTGGGAACATTGCAAGAGCTTAAATAAAGGAATAAGAATTGATGGATAAACGTATTTTTGTTGAAAAAAAGGCTGATTTTCAGGTCAAGTCAGAGAGTTTGGTTAGAGAACTCCAGCATAGCTTGGGACTTTCAAGCTTGAAAAGTATTCGTATTGTGCAAGTGTATGATGTATTTGATTTGTCAGAGGACCTGTTTGCACCTGCAGAGAAACACATTTTCTCTGAGCAGGTGACAGACCATGTTTTGGACGAAGCGGCTGTGCAGGCGGATCTTGCCAACTATGCTTTCTTTGCGATTGAAAGCCTACCAGGGCAGTTTGACCAGCGTGCAGCATCTTCACAGGAAGCCTTGCTTTTACTAGGAAGTTCGAGTGATGTAACGGTTAATACAGCCCAACTTTACTTGGTGAATAAAGATATTGATGCGACTGAGTTGGAAGCGGTCAAGAACTATCTGCTCAACCCAGTTGATTCTCGTTTCAAGAACATCACAACAGGGATTGTCAAGCAGGAATTTTCAGAGTCAGACAAGACCATTCCGAAATTGACTTTCTTTGAAAGCTATACAGCAGAAGACTTTGCTCGCTACAAGGCTGAGCAAGGGATGGCCATGGAAGTGGATGATTTGCTCTTTATCCAAGACTATTTCAAGTCAATGGGGCGCGTGCCAACTGAGACGGAACTCAAGGTTTTGGACACTTACTGGTCTGACCACTGCCGTCACACGACTTTTGAGACTGAGTTAAAGCAGATTGATTTCTCAGCTTCTAAATTCCAAAAACAATTGCAGTCAACTTATGACAAGTATATTGCCATGCGTGATGAGTTGGGACGTACGGAAAAACCACAAACCTTGATGGATATGGCGACTATTTTCGGTCGTTATGAGCGTGCTAATGGACGTTTGGACGACATGGAAGTGTCTGATGAAATCAATGCTTGCTCAGTAGAAATCGAAGTGGACGTTGATGGTGTGAAAGAACCATGGCTCCTCATGTTTAAAAACGAAACCCACAATCACCCAACTGAGATTGAGCCATTTGGTGGGGCTGCTACTTGTATCGGTGGAGCCATTCGTGACCCATTGTCAGGTCGTTCATATGTCTACCAAGCTATGCGTATCTCAGGTGCGGGTGATATTACAGCACCGATTTCGGGAACGCGTGCTGGTAAATTGCCACAACAAGTTATTTCTAAAACAGCGGCTCATGGTTATTCTTCATATGGTAACCAGATTGGACTTGCGACGACCTATGTTCGTGAGTATTTTCACCCAGGCTTTGTAGCTAAACGCATGGAGCTTGGTGCCGTTGTTGGTGCGGCTCCCAAGGGCAATGTTGTCCGTGAAAAACCGGAAGCGGGTGATGTCATTATCCTTCTGGGAGGTAAGACTGGACGTGATGGTGTCGGTGGTGCGACAGGTTCTTCTAAAGTTCAAACAGTTGAGTCTGTAGAGACTGCTGGTGCTGAGGTTCAAAAAGGGAATGCTATCGAAGAACGCAAGATTCAACGCCTTTTCCGTAATGGCAATGTCACTCGTCTTATCAAGAAATCTAATGACTTTGGTGCTGGTGGAGTCTGTGTGGCTATCGGTGAATTGGCAGACGGTCTTGAAATCGACCTTAACAAGGTGCCTCTTAAATACCAAGGCTTGAATGGTACAGAAATTGCCATCTCTGAATCTCAAGAACGGATGGCAGTCGTGGTTCGTCCTGAGGACGTAGATGCCTTTGTTGGAGAATGTAACAAAGAGAATATTGACGCTGTTGTGGTTGCGACAGTGACGGAAAAACCAAATCTAGTCATGCACTGGAATGGTGAGACAATCGTGGACTTGGAACGTCGTTTCCTTGACACCAATGGTGTGCGCGTGGTCGTCGATGCTAAGGTTGTGGACAAGGATGTCAAACTCCCAGAAGAACGTCAAACATCTGCTGAAACCCTTGAAGCGGATACTCTTGAAGTCTTGTCTGATCTCAACCATGCGAGTCAAAAAGGATTACAGACTATCTTTGACTGTTCTGTCGGTCGTTCAACGGTCAATCACCCACTTGGTGGTCGCTACCAACTCACACCAACTGAGGCTTCTGTACAAAAATTGCCAGTTCAACATGGAGTAACTCATACTGCGTCAGTCATGGCTCAAGGTTTCAACCCATATGTAGCTGAATGGTCTCCATATCACGGTGCTGCCTATGCGGTGATCGAAGCAACTGCTCGTTTGGTGGCTGCTGGTGCCAACTGGTCTCAGGCTCGTTTCTCTTACCAAGAGTACTTCGAGCGCATGGATAAACAAGCAGAGCGTTTTGGTCAGCCAGTAGCAGCTCTCCTAGGATCTATCGAGGCACAAATTCAGCTTGGTTTGCCATCTATCGGTGGTAAGGACTCTATGTCTGGTACTTTTGAAGAATTGACAGTGCCACCAACCTTGGTAGCCTTTGGAGTGACGACGGCAGATAGCCGTAAGGTGCTTTCGCCAGAGTTCAAGAATGCTGGTGAAAACATCTACTACATCCCAGGCCAAGCCCTCTCTGCAGAAATTGATTTTGACTTGATTAAGTCTAACTTTGCTCAGTTTGAAGCCCTTCAAAAGGCTCACAAAGTAACAGCAGCTTCAGCTGTTAAATACGGCGGTGTGCTTGAAAGTTTGGCACTTGCTACTTTTGGAAGTCATATCGGTGCAGAGGTAACCTTGCCTGAACTAGAAACGGCTTTGACAGCACAATTAGGTGGATTTGTCTTTACTTCTCCTGAAGAAATTGCTGGATTAGAGAAGATTGGACAAACGAAAGCAGCCTTTACACTGACTGTCAACGGTGTGAAGCTAGATGGACACAAGCTTGACAGTGCTTTCCAAGGCAAATTGGAAGAAGTTTACCCAACAGAGTTTGCCCAAGCTAAAGAACTAGCTGAAGTACCAGCTGTGGTATCAGATGTTGTGATTAAAGCCAAAGAAAAGGTTGAAAAACCTGTGGTTTACATCCCAGTCTTCCCAGGAACCAACTCAGAATATGACTCAGCCAAGGCCTTTGAGAAAGAAGGTGCAGAGGTAAACTTGCTGCCATTTGTGACCTTGAATGAAGAGGCTATTGTCAAGTCAGTTGAAACTATGGTTGACAACATCGGCAAGGCAAACATTCTCTTCTTTGCAGGTGGATTCTCAGCTGCGGACGAGCCAGATGGATCCGCTAAGTTTATTGTCAACATCCTGCTCAATGAAAAAGTCCGTGTGGCTATTGACAGCTTTATTGCCCGTGGTGGCTTGATTATCGGTATCTGTAATGGATTCCAGGCCTTGGTCAAATCAGGTCTTCTTCCATACGGGAACTTCGAAGAGGCCAGCAGTACTAGCCCAACCCTCTTCTACAATGATGCCAACCAACACGTGGCCAAGATGGTGGAAACTCGCATTGCCAATACTAACTCACCATGGCTTGCTGGAGTGGAAGTTGGTGAGATTCATGCCATTCCTGTTTCGCACGGTGAAGGGAAGTTTGTCGTGACAGCTGAGGAATTTGCAGAGCTCCGTGACAATGGTCAAATCTTTAGCCAATATGTTGACTTTGACGGCAAACCAAGTATGGACTCTAAGTACAATCCGAATGGTTCTGTCCATGCCATCGAAGGAATTACCAGCAAGAACGGCCAAATCATCGGTAAGATGGGCCACTCAGAACGTTATGAGGAAGGTCTTTTCCAAAATATCCCAGGAAATAAAGACCAGCACCTGTTCGCGTCAGCGGTTAAATACTTTACTGGAAAATAAGACTTGCAGATTTTCTAATAGATAGTATCAATAATGTAAAAGTCATGTAGATCTAGGTCATGATGATTGCAAATGTTTTGTTTTGCGAGTGAAGGAGCTCCTACCGTATCATTCCGCTCTACTGAAGGAATGATACACAAATGAAAATTAGGTATAAAAATGACATACGAAGTAAAATCTCTTAATGAAGAATGTGGTGTTTTCGGTATCTGGGGACATCCAGATGCTGCTAAATTGACCTATTTTGGTCTCCACAGTCTTCAGCACCGTGGTCAGGAGGGGGCAGGAATCCTCTCCAATGATCAGGGACAATTGAAGCGCCATCGTGACATGGGGCTTTTATCAGAAGTCTTCAGAAATCCAGTTAATTTGGATAAATTGACAGGAACTAGTGCGATTGGTCATGTGCGTTATGCGACTGCTGGCGAAGCTTCTGTAGATAATATTCAGCCTTTCCTCTTCCGTTTTCACGATATGCAGTTTGGATTGGCTCATAATGGAAACTTGACCAATGCGGCCTCTCTCAAGAAAGAATTGGAACAAAGAGGCGCGATTTTCAGCGCGACTTCGGACTCGGAAATCTTGGCTCATCTCATTCGTCGCAGCCATAATCCGAACTTGATGGGCAAAATCAAGGAGGCACTCAGCCTAGTTAAAGGTGGTTTTGCCTATATCTTGCTGTTTGAGGACAAGTTGATTGCGGCTCTTGACCCCAATGGTTTCCGTCCGCTTTCTATCGGGAAAATGGCCAACGGAGCGGTGGTTATTTCCTCTGAGACCTGTGCTTTTGAGGTCATTGGTGCAGAGTGGATTCGTGATTTGAAGCCAGGTGAGATTGTGATTATTGATGACGAGGGCATTCAGTATGACAGCTATACAGATGATACTCAGTTGGCGATTTGTTCTATGGAGTATATCTATTTTGCCCGCCCTGATTCTAACATTCATGGTGTCAATGTCCATACGGCACGTAAACGTATGGGTGCCCAATTGGCGCGAGAATTCAAGCATGAGGCGGATATTGTAGTCGGTGTACCCAATTCTTCACTCAGCGCAGCTATGGGATTTGCGGAAGAGTCTGGGCTACCAAATGAAATGGGCCTCATCAAGAACCAATACACCCAACGTACCTTTATCCAACCGACTCAAGAATTGCGGGAGCAAGGGGTGCGGATGAAACTCTCTGCTGTTTCAGGCGTTGTAAAAGGCAAGCGTGTGGTTATGATTGATGACTCTATTGTACGTGGGACGACCTCTCGTCGTATCGTTCAGCTATTGAAAGAAGCGGGAGCGACTGAAGTTCACGTTGCTATTGGAAGTCCAGCGCTAGCTTATCCATGCTTCTATGGGATTGATATCCAGACCCGTCAGGAGCTGATTGCGGCCAATCATACGGTCGAAGAAACGCGCCAAATCATTGGTGCGGACAGTCTGACCTACCTTTCCGTTGAGGGGTTGATTGATTCAATTGGTATTGAAACGGATGCGCCAAATGGTGGTCTCTGTGTCGCTTATTTTGATGGTGATTACCCAACGCCTCTCTATGACTACGAAGAAGACTATCGTAGAAGTTTGGAAGAAAAGACCAGTTTTTACAAATAGATCACAGATTCTCCATTAAAGAAAAGGAATATAAAAATGACAAATAAGAATGCTTATACTTCACGTCTCACTATTGACTAAAAGCTAAAGCATTTGTCAGTAGACGCTTTCTCCTATGGGACTAAAGCTAGAGACCTGACTAGTATTTTTAGATAAAATAATTGTTTATCTAAAAATACGTCGCAGTCTTTCCCAAAAAAAGAAAAGGAAAAATAAAATGGCAAATAAAAATGCGTACGCTCAATCTGGTGTGGATGTTGAAGCGGGTTATGAAGTTGTTGAACGGATCAAAAAGCACGTGGCTCGTACGGAGCGTGCAGGTGTCATGGGAGCTCTGGGTGGCTTTGGTGGTATGTTTGACCTTTCAAAGACTGGGGTCAAAGAGCCCGTCTTGATTTCAGGGACTGACGGTGTCGGAACCAAGCTCATGCTGGCCATCAAGTACGACAAACACGATACCATCGGTCAGGACTGTGTGGCCATGTGTGTCAATGATATCATTGCTGCAGGTGCGGAGCCCCTCTATTTCCTTGACTATGTAGCAACAGGGAAGAATGAACCAGCTAAGCTAGAACAAGTTGTTGCTGGTGTGGCAGAGGGCTGTGTGCAGGCAGGCGCTGCCCTTATCGGTGGGGAAACAGCTGAAATGCCTGGCATGTATGGCGAAGATGACTATGATTTGGCTGGTTTTGCGGTCGGTGTGGCTGAAAAATCTCAAATCATTGACGGTTCAAAAGTGGCAGAGGGAGATGTTCTTCTTGGACTTGCTTCAAGTGGGATTCATTCCAATGGTTACTCTCTCGTTCGTCGTGTCTTTGCTGACTATACAGGTGAGGAAATCTTGCCAGAATTGGAAGGTAAGAAACTTAAGGAAGTTCTTCTTGAGCCGACTCGTATCTATGTCAAGGCTGTCTTACCACTCATCAAGGAAGGGTTGGTCAACGGCATTGCCCACATCACTGGTGGTGGCTTTATCGAAAATGTCCCTCGCATGTTTGCAGCTGACTTGGCTGCTGAGATTGAGGAAAGCAAAGTTCCAGTGCTTCCTATTTTCAAAGCTCTTGAAAAATATGGTAAAATCAAACATGAAGAAATGTTTGAAATCTTCAATATGGGTGTGGGGCTTATGCTGGCAGTTAGCCCTGAAAATGTAAGTCGTGTCAAGGAATTGTTGGATGAACCAGTCTATGAAATCGGTCGTATCGTCAAGAAAGAAAACGAAAGTGTCATCATCAAATGAAAAAAATAGCGGTTTTTGCCTCTGGTAATGGCTCAAATTTTCAGGTGATAGCGGAACAATTTCCAGTAGAGTTTGTCTTTTCAGACCATCGTGACGCCTATGTGCTCGAACGTGCAGACAAGCTCGGCGTTCTGTCCTATGCTTTTGAACTCAAGGAGTTTGAGAGCAAGGCAGACTACGAAGCAGCCATTGTCGAACTCTTGGAAGAGCACCAGATTGACTTGGTTTGTCTAGCAGGCTACATGAAAATTGTTGGGCCAACCTTATTGGCGACTTATGAAGGTCGGATTATCAACATTCATCCAGCCTACTTGCCAGAATTTCCAGGAGCTCATGGGATTGAGGATGCTTGGAATGCTGGCGTTGCTGAGAGCGGCGTGACCATTCATTGGGTGGATTCAGGTGTGGATACAGGAAAGGTTATCAAACAAGTGCGTGTGCCACGACTAGCTGATGATACGATTGACAGTTTTGAAACTCGCATTCATGAGGCAGAGTACAAGTTGTATCCGGAGGTGCTGGATAGTTTGGGAGTGGAGAGGAAGAAATGAATATTGATCACTACTATATGGAGTTAAAGAATAAGTTATCTAACAGACCAACCCTACTGGATAATACTAATGATTTTCTTTTTGTTTTAGTAAATACAGTGAAAGCTATGATAGAAAATACTGATAAAAGTCAGCTTTCAGAGTTAGATAAAATTTTAGATGGTGTCACAAGTCAAGAATTAAAACTTGCCTATGATTTCTGTCAAGGGAGATTCGGTCAAGCGGGTTTTTCTTATCGTAGGCACCCGAATTATTTTTATTTGTCCAGTTTAATTGCGACTTTTCCAGAATTTGAGTTGTCTAAAGCAGACCGAGATTATCTCAAAGGAATCATAAATTTTGATAACTACCTTTTATATGAGTTGGATTAGTCTTTAATCAACTCAAAACCCTATTTATTCAAAAGGAGAAAAAATGATTGAGATAAAATTAGTAGATGAGAGCAGTTTTCAGGCAGTGCTGGATTTGAAAATATCTGAAGCTGATGAACGAGCACGTTTTGTGGCTCCAAATGTACGCTCTTTAGCTGACGCATGGCTCTACCGGGAAAATGAAGATGTGTTTCCGAGGGCAATCTATTGGGATAAGCAAGTGGTTGGCTTTCTCCTGCTGGAAATAGACAAGGATGAAGCAGAATACTTTATCTGGCGGATAATGATTGGTCAGCAGTACCAAGGAAGAGGTTATGGTCGAAAAGCCTTGGAAGTTCTAATCAAAGAGGCTCAGATGGATAGCACTTGCAATCATATTATCGCAGATTATGTGGTTGGAAATGAAAAAATGAAGCACCTGTTGACTAGTTTGGGTTTTCAGGAAACAGGATTTATAGAAGAAAATAACGAAGTCGCTATGCGCTTGGACCTAAAGAAAGAGGAATAGAATGACGAAAAAAGCTTTAATCAGCGTCTCAGACAAAGCGGGCATTGTTGAATTTGCCCAAGAACTTAAAAAACTTGGTTGGGAGATTATCTCGACAGGTGGAACTAAGGTTGCCCTTGATAATGCTGGGGTGGATACCATTGCTATCGATGATGTGACTGGTTTCCCAGAAATGATGGACGGTCGTGTGAAGACCCTCCACCCAAATATCCACGGAGGGCTTCTCGCTCGTCGTGACTTGGATAGCCACTTGGAAGCGGCTAAGGACAACAAGATTGAGCTCATTGACCTTGTGGTGGTCAACCTTTACCCATTTAAGGAAACTATCCTTAAACCAGATGTGACTTATGCTGATGCAGTTGAAAATATCGATATTGGTGGGCCATCTATGCTTCGTTCAGCAGCGAAAAATCATGCCAGTGTTACAGTTGTGGTAGATCCTGCTGACTACGCTGTGGTTTTGGACGAATTGGCAGCAAACGGCGAAACCTCTTATGAAACTCGCCAACGTTTAGCAGCCAAAGTATTTCGTCACACAGCGGCTTATGACGCCTTGATTGCAGAATACTTCACAGCTCAAGTGGGTGAAAGCAAGCCTGAAAAACTCACTTTGACTTATGACCTCAAGCAACCAATGCGTTACGGTGAAAATCCTCAACAAGATGCCGATTTCTATCAAAAAGCTTTGCCGACAGATTACTCGATTGCATCCGTTAAACAGCTCAACGGTAAGGAATTGTCTTTTAACAATATCCGTGATGCGGATGCTGCCATTCGTATCATCCGTGACTTCAAAGATCGTCCAACCGTTGTGGCTCTCAAACACATGAATCCATGCGGTATCGGTCAGGCTGATGACATTGAGACTGCTTGGGACTACGCTTATGAGTCTGACCCAGTGTCTATCTTTGGTGGAATTGTCGTCCTTAACCGTGAGGTGGATGATGTGACTGCTGAGAAGATGCACGGCGTTTTCCTCGAGATCATCATCGCACCAAGCTATACGGATGAAGCGCTAGCCATTTTGACCAACAAAAAGAAAAACTTGCGCATCCTTGCCTTGCCATTTGATGCTCAAGAGGCTAGCGAAGTGGAAGCAGAATACACAGGTCTAGTCGGTGGACTTCTCGTGCAAAATCAAGACGTGGTCAAGGAAGGCCCAGCTGACTGGCAAGTGGTGACCAAACGTCAGCCAACCGAGACAGAAGCGACTGCTCTTGAGTTCGCTTGGAAGGCTATCAAGTACGTCAAATCAAATGGTATTATCGTGACCAACGACCACATGACACTTGGTGTTGGTCCAGGTCAAACCAACCGTGTGGCTTCTGTTCGCCTTGCCATTGACCAAGCCAAAGATCGTCTGGACGGGGCGGTCCTTGCTTCAGATGCCTTCTTCCCATTTGCGGATAACGTGGAAGAAATCGCCAAAGCAGGAATTAAGGCCATCATCCAGCCCGGTGGCTCTGTCCGTGACCAAGAATCCATCGAAGCAGCGGATAAATACGGCTTGACTATGGTCTTTACAGGTGTGAGACATTTTAGACATTAAGAAGATAAAAGGGAAGAAAACAGTTTCTTTCCTTTTTTGGCTTAAAATGCTAACTGAAACAAGATTAAAACGAACTTTTTTGATATAATGTTGGTAAATAATTCGCAAAAGAGGTTGAGGAATGAAACTGCTTGTTGTCGGTTCTGGTGGTCGTGAGCATGCGATTGCTAAAAAGTTACTTGAATCAAAAGACGTGAAAAAAGTCTTTGTAGTTCCTGGGAATGATGGGATGACTCTGGATGGTTTGGAATTGGTAAATATCTCTATTTCCGAACATTCTAAATTGATTGACTTCGCAAAGACCAATGATGTTGCTTGGACCTTTATCGGTCCAGATGATGCCCTTGCTGCTGGTATCGTGGATGATTTTAACCAAGCTGGACTTAAGGCCTTTGGTCCGACTAGGGCTGCAGCGGAGCTGGAGTGGTCCAAGGATTTCGCCAAGGAAATCATGGTCAAATACGGCATTCCGACAGCAACCTATGGCACATTTTCAGATTTCGAGGAAGCCAAGGCCTATATCGAAAAGCATGGTGCGCCTATCGTAGTCAAGGCGGATGGCTTGGCGCTTGGGAAGGGTGTCGTCGTTGCTGAGACGGTTGAGCAAGCGGTCGAAGCCGCTCATGAGATGCTTTTGGACAATAAATTTGGTGACTCAGGTGCGCGCGTGGTTATTGAGGAATTCCTTGAAGGAGAGGAATTTTCACTCTTTGCCTTTGTCAATGGTGATAAGTTCTACATCATGCCAACGGCTCAGGACCACAAACGTGCCTACGATGGCGACAAAGGGCCTAACACGGGTGGTATGGGTGCCTATGGGCCAGTTCCACACTTACCACAGAGTGTAGTTGATACAGCGGTTGACACCATTGTCAAGCCAGTTCTAGAAGGGATGATTAAAGAAGGTCGCCCTTATCTAGGTGTCATTTACGCAGGGCTTATCTTGACAGCAGACGGGCCGAAGGTCATCGAGTTCAACTCTCGATTTGGAGATCCTGAAACTCAGATTATCTTGCCTCGCTTAACCTCTGACTTTGCGCAAAATATCACGGATATTCTGGATGGCAAGGAGCCAAACATCACTTGGACGGACAAGGGTGTGACTCTGGGTGTGGTTGTTGCATCCAAGGGTTACCCGCTAGACTATGAAAGGGGCGTTGAGTTGCCAGCCAAGACAGAAGGCGATGTCATCACCTACTATGCAGGGGCTAAGTTTGCGGAAAATAGCAGAGCACTGCTCTCAAACGGCGGACGAGTTTATATGCTCGTTACCACAGCAGACACTGTAAAGGATGCCCAAAACACCATCTACAGCCAACTCGCCCAACAAAAAACAGAAGGCCTCTTCTACCGAACCGATATCGGAAGCAAGGCAATTAAGTAAAGATATAAGAAAAAGCGACGCAGTCGCCAAACACGATAATGGTCGTCGTGGTGAAAAGACCAGAACAGTGAATGTTCTGGTCAGGGGGAAACTTTGAGACCTTAGGCTCAAAGTTTAGGAATGAAACCGAAGGTTTGCTTCCGCCTCCATCACCTAAGACCATTATCAAAAAAGAAGAAAAAAGGAAAAATTATGACTAAACCAATTATTTCCATCATCATGGGCTCAAAATCCGACTGGGCAACCATGCAAAAAACAGCAGAAGTCCTAGACCGCTTCGGTGTAGCATACGAAAAGAAAGTTGTTTCCGCACACCGTACACCAGACCTCATGTTCAAACATGCAGAAGAAGCCCGTAGTCGTGGCATCAAGATCATCATCGCAGGTGCTGGTGGCGCAGCGCATTTGCCAGGCATGGTAGCTGCCAAAACAACCCTTCCAGTCATTGGTGTGCCAGTCAAGTCTCGTGCTCTTAGTGGAGTGGATTCACTCTATTCTATCGTTCAGATGCCGGGTGGGGTGCCTGTTGCGACCATGGCTATCGGTGAAGCTGGAGCGACTAACGCAGCTCTCTTTGCCCTCCGTCTCCTCTCTGTAGAAGATAAGTCCATTGCGGATGCACTTGCCAACTTTGCTGAAGAACAAGGAAAAATCGCAGAGGAGTCGTCAAATGAGCTCATCTAAAACAATCGGAATTATCGGTGGCGGTCAACTGGGTCAGATGATGGCCATTTCTGCTATCTACATGGGCCACAAGGTTATCGCGCTGGATCCTGCGGCGGATTGCCCGGCCTCTCGCGTGGCGGAAATCATTGTGGCACCTTATAACGATGTGGACGCCCTCCGTCAGTTGGCAGACCGTTGCGATGTCCTCACTTACGAGTTTGAAAATGTCGACGCTGACGGTTTGGATGCCGTTATCAAGGATGGACAACTCCCTCAAGGAACAGATCTGCTCCGCATTTCGCAAAATCGTATTTTTGAAAAGGACTTTTTGTCAAACAAGGCTCAAGTCACTGTGGCACCCTACAAGGTCGTGACTTCTAGCCTAGACTTGGCAGATATCGACTTGTCGAAAAACTATGTCCTCAAGACTGCGACTGGTGGCTACGATGGTCATGGACAAAAGGTTATTCGTTCAGAAGTAGACTTGGAAGCAGCCTATGCGCTAGCAGACTCAGCAGACTGCGTCTTGGAAGAATTTGTCAACTTTGACCTTGAGATTTCTGTCATCGTGTCAGGAAATGGCAAGGAGGTGACGTTTTTCCCAGTTCAGGAAAATATCCACCGCAACAATATCCTGTCTAAGACCATCGTACCAGCCCGCATTTCTGAAAGTCTAGTAGACAAGGCTAAAGCTATGGCAGTGCGAATCGCAGAACAACTCAACTTGTCTGGAACTCTCTGTGTGGAAATGTTTGCGACTGATGATGACGTTATTGTCAATGAAATCGCCCCACGACCACATAACTCTGGGCACTATTCTATTGAAGCCTGTGATTTCTCTCAGTTTGACACCCATATTCTCGGTGTTCTCGGAGCACCATTACCAGTCATCAAACTCCATGCGCCAGCCGTTATGCTCAATGTCCTAGGTCAACACGTCGAGGCTGCTGAAAAGTATGTCGCAGAAAATCCAAGCGCCCACCTCCACATGTATGGTAAAATAGAAGCAAAGCATAATCGTAAGATGGGACATGTGACCTTGTTTAGTGATGTACCGGATAGTGTGGATGAGCTTGGGGAAGGGATTGATTTTTAGGACAAGTCTATGATACAAATTATCGTTAATACATTTATTGAAAAGGATAAGACTGGAGCAGTTGTTGAAGTGTTGTATGCCAGTGCTGACCAAGATAAGGTACAAGCTAAATATGAAGAACTAGCTGCACAATACCCCGAAAATTATTTAGCTATCTATGATGTACCGCTGGATACGGATTTGAATACACTAGATCATTACCCGTCTGTGTTTATTGGAAAAGAGGAGTTTGAGTAGAAATCTTGGTTTACCTAGATAGCTTATTCCCAACAGCTTAAGAAGAAAGGAAAAATTAACACATGATCAACCGTTACTCTCGCCCTGAGATGGCGAATATTTGGAGTGAAGAAAATAAATACCGTGCTT
Organism: Streptococcus sp. 477; assembly: GCF_013277295.1. Classification (NCBI taxonomy): domain Bacteria; kingdom Bacillati; phylum Bacillota; class Bacilli; order Lactobacillales; family Streptococcaceae; genus Streptococcus; species Streptococcus sp. 477. The sequence continues at coordinate 20,968 of NZ_VMMQ01000030.1, read as the reverse complement.
GGCTTGAGGTGGAAATCCTCTCTGACGAGGCATGGGCTGAGTTGGGGGAAATCCCTAAGGAAGATGTGGCTTTGATTCGCAAGAAGGCGGACTTTGACATCGACCGTATTTTGGAAATTGAGCAGGAGACGCGCCACGATGTGGTGGCTTTCACGCGTGCGGTTTCTGAGACTCTTGGTGAAGAGCGCAAGTGGGTTCACTATGGGTTAACTTCTACTGACGTGGTGGATACTGCTTATGGTTACCTCTACAAGCAGGCCAACGACATCATCCGTCGTGACCTTGAAAACTTCACTAATATCATCGCTGACAAGGCCAAGGAGCACAAGTTCACCATCATGATGGGGCGTACTCATGGTGTGCACGCTGAGCCGACAACCTTTGGTCTTAAATTAGCAACTTGGTACAGCGAAATGAAACGCAATATCGAGCGCTTCGAGCATGCGGCTGCTGGTGTAGAAGCTGGTAAGATTTCTGGTGCGGTTGGGAACTTTGCCAATATCCCACCATTTGTAGAGGAGTATGTCTGCGATAAACTTGGCATCCGTGCCCAAGAAATCTCTACACAAGTCCTTCCTCGTGACCTTCACGCTGAGTACTTTGCGGTTCTTGCCAGCATTGCGACTTCAATCGAACGTATGGCGACTGAGATTCGTGGTCTACAAAAATCTGAGCAACGCGAAGTAGAAGAGTTCTTTGCTAAAGGGCAAAAAGGGTCTTCAGCAATGCCTCACAAACGCAACCCAATCGGTTCTGAAAATATGACTGGTCTGGCGCGTGTCATTCGTGGTCACATGATTACGGCTTATGAAAACGTCGCTCTCTGGCACGAACGCGATATTTCTCACTCATCAGCTGAGCGTATCATCACACCAGATACGACCATTTTGATTGACTACATGCTCAACCGTTTTGGAAATATCGTCAAGAACTTGACAGTCTTCCCAGAAAATATGATCCGAAACATGAACTCGACTTTTGGTCTTATCTTTAGCCAACGGGCTATGTTGACATTGATTGAAAAAGGCATGACCCGTGAGCAAGCCTATGACTTGGTGCAACCAAAAACAGCCTACTCTTGGGACAACCAAGTAGACTTTAAACCACTTCTTGAGGCAGATTCAGAAGTAACATCACGTCTCACACAAGAAGAAATCGATGAAATCTTCAACCCAGTTTATTACACCAAACGAGTGGATGATATCTTTGAACGTCTTGGACTAGGTGATTAATTAAAAAATAAACAGCGAGCTTCAATCTCGCTGTTTATTTTTTATCGAAAAGACTTAGTCTTCTTTTCTTTTAGTGAGTCCATAGGCTGCTAGTGTGGCCATGAGTCCTGCGACTACTAGTCCTGCAGAATCGTGAGTTCCTGTTTCAGGAAGTTTTTTCTCTATTACCACAGGAGCTGGATCTTGAGGAAGAGCTTTGCTTTCCTCAGCAGGAGCAGTTGATGGAGCTGGTTGGCTTGGGATTTCTAGTTTTGGTTTTTCTTCAGCAATAGCGGCTTGTCCGTTTTCATCGCCTACATGTGTTACCATAGTTCCGACTTCGACTATTTGAGTAACGGCTTCCTGTGCTACGACACTATTTACAAGTGTTTTCACTTCCTTACCATCGGCAGAAGTGCTCACAGAGTAGAAGTTGCTACGATGTCCATTGACGCCCTTAGTAATGACTTGTGTTTTTCCTTTGAGTAAGAGTGGATTTTCACGAGTCACTGTGGTAAATGGAATTTCTTCTTTTTGGATATCCAGTCTAGGTTTTACCTCAGTAGTTGGTGCAAGACCACTTTCATCACCCTTGTGAGTTACAGGAGCGCCAACTTCAACCACTTGGTTTATAACTTCTTTGGTTACCTGGCTATCAAGGACTGTTTCTGTTGTTTTTCCATTTTCAGTGAGTACAGAGATGTAATGAGTTCGTTCACCTTTGACTCCTGCTGTGATAATATTTTCCTGACCAGCTGGGAGGTTAGGATTTTCTTTCTTGATAACTTCAAATGGAATTTCTTCAGTTCTTGTGATGAGTTCTGGTCTGGTTTCAACATTGGCAGCCACTTCATTTTCATCTAGGCTTCCTGAATGAGTTGCAGCTGGTTTGAGGCCTTGAAGAGCGGCTTTTAGGTTGGCTACAAGTGTGTCAAGCTCAGCTTGTTTATTACGGTTGAGGTTGTAATTTAGAGCTGTTTTAGCTGCGTCAAGGGCCTCAAGACTTTCTTTACTATATCCTTCTAAGTTTGTAGGAATTTTAGCTAATTCTTCGCGGAGAGCATTATAATTAGCACGGAAGTAGTCTTTGTTGTGGTCTGCAAAGGCAGTCATGAGTTCAAAGATTTCCTCTTCCTTGTATTCAGCGCTTGGTCTATCTGCCCAGATTGAAAGCATACTTCCGACTGTTGGAAGATCTACTTCAGGATATTTGGTAGAAGCTAGTTGATTGAATGGAACTTTACCAGAATTTTCAACTGCTTTTGAAAGAGGGTAAGCTTCATCTTGTTTGTGATTGCCTATAACATAATACCAGTCACCGTTGGTATTCAAGAACTTATAACCCTTGCTTGCTAGGTATTGAGGTGATGCGAGGTTGTATCCCCACCAGCCTTTAGACCAGTAAGAAATCAAGACATCTTTGTCAAACTGAACATCGTCCTTGTCTTCATAGTAGAAGCCATCGTTGAAGGCCATTGGTTGAAGCCCTCTTTCTTTGGCCATAGCTGCGAGGGTGTTGGCATATTCGGCAAATTTGCCATAGAGTTGATACCACTTGAGGTAGTACCAGCCTTGGGCACTAGTCGCATCGTTGGCGTATTCGTCAGTACCAAAGTTGAAAATCTTTGTTTTACCTGCAAAGAAGTCCATGTATTTACCGATGAGGGCTTTTACAAAGTTCATCGCTTCTTCGTTTTTCAAGTCCATAGTTGTTTTTGAAACTTTATCAAAGTGGGCTTGAGGATTTTTAATACCTAATTTTTCCATGGCAACCAGCATAGCATCCATGTGACCTGGACTGTTAATAGCTGGGATGAGACCGATGTCCTTAGATTTAGCGTATTCAATTAGCTCTGTCACTTCTGCCTGTGTTAGTGCAGTACCGTTTGGATCGTCGTAGTAAGCTTTAGTTCCTTCGATAATAGCTTTTTTAACGTCATCACTAGCATAGGTTTTTCCGTTGGCAGTAATGGTCATATCATCGAGTAGAAAGCGAAGTCCGTCATTTCCTAGAAGGAGATGGACATCAGAATATCCGAGCTCACTGGCCTTGTCTACGATGCGTTTGAGCTGGTCCAGAGTAAAGTATTTGCGTCCAGCATCGATTGAGATTACCTTGTTTTTGGCAAGTTTTTCAACCTCACGTTTAGCTTCTTCTTCTTTTTGAGCTTCAGGCGTGAGGGTCAAGTTGTTGACAGTTTCTTGAAGTTTAGCAATGGCTTGATCAATCGTATCTTGTTGGGCACGGCTAAGGTTGCTATCGAGAGAGCGAATAGCTTTTTCAGCTTCTTTTACGGCCGTGACGCTTTCTGCAGTATAATGGTTCAGGTCTTTTGGTACCTCGTTAAGTGCTTGCTCTGCAGATTCATAATCAGCTGCGAAGTATTCAGCGTTGGCATTTGCAAAATGACGCATGAGTTTGAAGAGGCGTGATGGTGAATAACGTGCAGATGGAGTGTCAGCCCAAGCAGCTACCATACCACCGATGATTGGGATATCAGCTCCTTCTGTTTTTGGTACAGAAGTGATTGGTGTGTTTTTAATACCATTGAGCCCCTGATCGAGATTGTACCAGCCTTGGCCATCAGCGTTTCGTCCAAGAACGTAGTACCAAGCATCATTGGTATTAAGGATTTGGTGACCTTTTTCAGCTAGTAGTTTAGAAGAAGCGACATCGTAGCCTCCCCAACCACCAGTCCACATAGAAACGATGATGTCTTTGTCAAAACTACCAAAGCTTGTGTCGCTATTGTAGTAGATACCGTCGTTAAAGGCCATTGGTTTGAGACCGTGCGATTTTACAATACGAGCGAGGTCATTGGCGTAGGCAATAAATTTTTCATAGCCTTTTACAGGGTAGCCTTCGTTTGGATAGTATTTATCAGCTTGAAGCACACTCCAACCTTTAGCATCTGTCGCATCATTGGCATATTCATCAAGTCCGATGTTGAAGATTTCAGTCTTTTTCGCGAAATAAGCAGCATACTTGTCGATAAGGGCTTTTGTAAAAGCGACAGCTTGTTCGTTGTCAAGATCGACAGTACGGGCTGATTTCTTCCCAAAATAGCTAAAGTTAGGGTTTTGGATTCCCAATTCTTTCATGGCATTGAGAATCGCATCCATGTGTCCAGGACTATTTACTGTCGGAATGAGACCGATACCTTTATCTTTGGCATAGTTAATCAGATCTGTCATTTGACTTTCTGTTAAGTGATTGCCGTTTGGATCGTTGTAATAATCATTTGTACCTTTTTCAATGGCGCGTTTGACATCGTCACTGGCATAGGTCTTGCCGTTAGCTGTGATGCTCATATCGTCCAACATGAAACGGAGTCCATCATTTCCGACTAATAGATGTAAATCAGTGTAGCCATAATGTTTCGCTTTATCGATGATTTCCTTGAGCTGTTCTGGTGAGAAATATTTACGTCCAGCATCAATAGAAACAATTTTCTTTTTCGCTAGTTTTTCATTTACAGTTGCAGCACGTTCCTTTCCTGTCTCTGTTTCCGGTTTGTCAGCCTCTGCTTTCGCTTCATCTTTTTTAGCTGGTTTATCCTTGTCAGTCTTGTCTGTATTTGACTCTTTAGAATCAACCTCTTTCGCTTCTTCCTTTTTATTAGCAGTTTCTTTTTCAGCAGAAGTTGGAGTTACCACCTCTGCTTTATCACTAGGAGTTGAACTAACTTCCTCTTGTGGTTTTTCTTCTGTTTTTGGAAGACTAGCTACCTTATCAGTAGCTGGAGTTTCTGTTTCTACAGTTTTTGGAGCTTCTGGTTGAAGCTCTGCTTTAGGTTTTTCCTCAGTACGATTTTCGGATGATTGAGGGGAATCAGAAACCGTATGGATGGTCGGTTGGTTTTCTGTAATAGGAGTAACTCCATCGGCTGCAACAGCCTGTGCTTGGAAGGCAAATCCAATTAGAACAGAAGCTGCTCCTACAGCGTATTTACGAATAGAAAAACGCTGTTGTTTTTCATGTTTCATTGCAAAACCTCCTGATTGCATTGTTATATTGATAGCGATTATATAAATCAACGCCTTTATTTTATTTCTTATATTAACGAGAGTCAAGAGGAGATGACAAAAAACTATAATAAGTATAAAAAAATATAAAATTTAAACTTAAGATTTCAGATTGGTCAGAAAAAATATGTATATATATCTAGTATAATTTTTGGTTCTATTTCTATAAAATATTCCACAAATTATAGAATCTTCCAAAAATAGGTAAGCGCTACCTTTTTGGTGTGGTATAATAAGCATAGAAAAAGCCCGAGCGATTAGGCTCAGGCTTTCTTCTTAGTGATCACGGTCACATGAGATGAATTTAATCTTGTAGTAATCAGATCGTTTGTAAGTTTCACTGTATTCTAAAACTTGGCCAGTTGATTCGAGTTTGGTGATTTTAGTTTGTAGGACAGTAGGGAATTGTTCATCGACTCCGAGGACTGAAGCCGCATGTTCTGGAGTTGGAAAGACTATTTCATTGATTTCTTCAAAGTGTTCATCATTCATGTGAATGTGGTAGTCTAACTTGAAACGGTTATAGATAGAACTATAGTATTCAAGGTTTGGATAATTTGCGTTGATATATTGTTCTGGGATGTAGGATGTATGGTAGATATAAACGACACCGTTTGATTCGCGGATACGTTCAATCTTGTAGTAGAACTGATCGCCACGTAGACCCAATTTTTCCAAGTAAACGAGCTTGTTTCCGCGTTCAATTGAAAGAACAGTTACCTTATCATCTTTAGCATTAAAGAGTTCAATATCTGAAAACTCTACAAGCTTGTGTTTGCGTGCACGTGAAACGAAGGTTCCTTTTCCTTGTTGGCGGACAATATAGCCATCTTTAGCAAGGTCGTTTAAGGCGCGGACAACTGTGATAGAGCTGACATCGTACATTGAAATGAGCTCTGCTTCAGTGTAAAATTTATCTCCACTGCTAAACTGCCCAGAGATGATTTTATTTTTTAATTCGTCTTTTATGTATTGATATTTGGGAATTGCCATATTTTTACCTCTATTTTCCTTCTCCATAGAAAATTTTACCATAAAAGCGAAAAAAATAGTAGTCTTTTGAATAAAAAATTAGATAACAGATTAAAAAATTAAGTTACATAGGCATTGTACGTATTTTATAAATGTATTTTGTGCAAAATTATTTTAGGTTCTCTATTCCGAATTTAAAGAGTGTTTGAAATGGGTCTGAAAATGTTTGAAACTAATTGAACGTGTGTATAATAGTAAAATTGCAGTAAATATCCCTACAATTTCTATTGACAATTCAAACAGATTGGTTTATAATGACTATAACAACAAATGAAAGCGCAAACTTTCGCAGTCAGAAGGTAGTTTTATGACACGATTTGAGATACGAGATGATTTCTATCTCGATGGAAAATCATTTAAGATTTTATCTGGTGCCATTCATTATTTTAGGGTTCCTCCAGAGGATTGGTATCATTCGCTCTATAACTTGAAGGCTCTTGGTTTTAATACGGTAGAGACTTATGTTGCTTGGAATTTACACGAGCCTCGTGAAGGTGAGTTTCATTTTGAAGGAGCTCTGGATTTGGAGCGGTTTCTACAGACAGCACAAGATTTGGGTCTCTATGCGATTGTTCGTCCGTCTCCATTTATCTGTGCGGAATGGGAATTCGGTGGCTTACCAGCTTGGCTCTTGACCAAGAACATGCAAATTCGCTCATCCGACCCAGCATATATCGAGGCAGTTGGTCGCTATTATGACCAGCTCTTGCCAAGACTGGTGCCTCGTTTGTTGGACAATGGTGGCAATATTCTCATGATGCAGGTTGAAAATGAGTATGGTTCTTACGGAGAAGATAAGGCTTACCTGAGAGCGATTCGACAGCTAATGGAAGAGTGTGGCATAACCTGTCCCCTCTTTACATCAGATGGTCCATGGCGAGCTACTCTGAAAGCTGGAACCTTAATTGAAGAGGACCTCTTTGTAACAGGAAACTTTGGTTCTAAGGCATCTTACAACTTTTCACAGATGCAGGAATTCTTTGATGAGCATGGTAAGAAATGGCCGCTCATGTGTATGGAGTTCTGGGATGGCTGGTTCAATCGTTGGAAAGAACCGATTATCACACGGGATCCTAAGGAATTGGCAGATGCAGTTCGAGAGGTTTTGGAACAAGGCTCTATCAATCTTTACATGTTCCATGGCGGTACAAACTTTGGTTTCATGAATGGTTGCTCGGCTCGGGGAACTTTGGACTTGCCACAAGTTACATCTTATGATTACGATGCCCTTCTGGATGAAGAAGGAAATCCAACTGCCAAATATCTGGCAGTCAAGAAGATGATGGCGACACATTTTCCAGAGTATCCACAGTTGGAACCACTCTACAAAGAGAGTATGGAGTTGGATTCTATTCGACTAGTTGAAAAAGTTTCCTTGTTTGAAACCTTGGATAGCTTGTCAAGTCCGATAGAAAGTCTCTATCCTAAAAAGATGGAGGAGTTGGGACAAAGCTATGGCTACCTACTCTATCGAACAGAAACAAACTGGGATGCAGAAGAAGAAAGACTTCGTATCATTGACGGTCGAGATAGGGCCCAGCTGTATGTCGATGGTCAGTGGATTAAAACCCAATATCAGACAGAGATTGGGGAAGATATTTTTTATCAAGGTGAAAAGAAAGCGTTATCTAGGATTGACATATTGATAGAAAATATGGGGCGTGTCAACTATGGGCATAAGTTCTTAGCAGATACGCAACGTAAGGGAATTCGGACAGGGGTTTGTAAGGATTTGCATTTCTTACTGAACTGGAAACACTATCCACTCCCACTAGACAATCCTGAGAAAATTGATTTTTCAAAAGGATGGACTCAAGGACAACCAGCCTTTTACGCTTATGACTTTACAGTCCAAGAGCCAAAAGATACTTACCTAGACTTGTCTGAGTTTGGTAAGGGGGTTGCCTTTGTCAATGGGCAGAATCTAGGACGTTTTTGGAACGTTGGCCCAACTCTCTCACTTTATATCCCTCATAGCTATCTCAAGGAAGGTGCCAACCGCATCATTATCTTTGAAACAGAAGGTCAATATAAAGAAGAGATTTATTTAACTCGTAAACCTACACTAAAACACATAAAGGGGGAAAACTTATGACAATTGTAGGATGCCGTATCGATGGACGTTTGATCCACGGACAAGTAGCCAACCTTTGGGCTGGAAAACTAAATGTTTCACGTATTATGGTTGTAGATGACGAAGTTGTCAACAACGACGTTGAAAAGAGTGGTTTGAAACTTGCGACACCACCAGGTGTGAAATTGAGTATTTTGCCAGTTGAGAAAGCTGCAGCCAATATTCTTGCTGGCAAATACGATAGCCAACGTCTCTTTATCGTGGCTCGTAAACCAGACCGCTTCCTTGGTTTGGTAGAAGCAGGTGTACCACTTGAAACCCTTAATGTTGGGAATATGTCTCAAACACCAGAAACTCGCGCCATCACACGTTCTATCAACGTAGTAGATAAGGATGTGGAAGACTTCCACAAACTGGCAGAAAAAGGTGTTAAACTTACTGCTCAAATGGTTCCAAATGATCCAATTTCAGACTTTTTGAGCTTATTAAAATAGGAAAAAATTTTTAGGAGGTCATTGTTATGATACAATGGTGGCAAATTTTACTTCTCACTTTGTACTCAGCTTATCAAATCTGTGATGAGTTGACGATCGTTTCATCTGCAGGTTCCCCTGTATTTGCTGGTTTCATTACTGGTTTAATCATGGGAGATGTGACTACTGGTCTGCTTATCGGTGGTAACTTGCAGCTATTCGTTCTTGGGGTTGGTACCTTCGGTGGTGCTTCTCGTATCGACGCTACTTCTGGTGCGGTTCTTGCGACAGCCTTCTCTGTTTCACAAGGAATTGATACAGCACTTGCGATTACAACAATCGCTGTGCCAGTAGCAACTCTCTTGACATACTTCGACGTTCTTGGACGTATGACAACTACTTTCTTTGCTCACCGTGTGGATGCTGCAATCGAACGCTTTGACTATAAAGGTATTGAACGCAACTACTTGCTTGGTGCGATTCCTTGGGCTTTATCTCGTGCCCTTCCAGTCTTCTTTGCCCTTGCTTTTGGTGGTGAATTTGTACAAGGCGTAGTAGACTTCGTTACAAAATACCAATGGGTTGCAGATGGTTTGACACTCGCAGGACGTATGCTTCCAGGTCTTGGATTTGCAATCTTGCTTCGTTACCTTCCAGTTAAACGTAACCTTCATTACCTTGCTATGGGATTTGGTTTGACAGCTATGTTGACTGTTCTTTACTCATATGTAACAGGTCTTGGTGGCGCTGTTGCTGGTATCGTAGGTACTCTTCCTGCTGAAGTTGCTGAAAAAATTGGTTTCGTGAACAACTTCAAAGGATTGTCTATGATTGGTATCTCTATCGTAGGTATTTTCCTTGCAGTGCTTCACTTCAAAAATAGCCAAAAAGTAGCTGTAGCAGCACCTTCTACACCATCAGAAAGTGGGGAAATCGAAGATGACGAATTCTAATTACAAACTAACAAAAGAAGATTTTAATCAAATCAACAAACGTAGCTTGTTTACTTTCCAATTAGGTTGGAACTACGAACGTATGCAAGCTTCTGGTTACCTTTACATGATCTTGCCTCAGTTGCGTAAAATGTATGGTGATGGCACTCCTGAATTGAAAGAAATGATGAAAGTTCATACTCAATTCTTCAATACTTCGCCATTCTTCCATACCATTATCGCTGGTTTTGACCTTGCCATGGAAGAAAAAGATGGTGTAGGTTCAAAAGACGCCGTTAACGGTATCAAGACAGGTTTGATGGGACCATTCGCTCCTCTTGGGGATACAATCTTTGGTTCACTTGTACCTGCTATCATGGGGTCAGTCGCAGCAACTATGGCTATCGCTGGCCAACCTTGGGGGATCTTCCTTTGGATTGCAGTTGCAGTAGCCTATGACATCTTCCGTTGGAAACAGTTGGAATTTGCTTACAAAGAAGGGGTTAACCTTATCAACAATATGCAAAGTACCTTGACAGCTTTGATTGACGCTGCATCTGTACTTGGTGTCTTCATGATGGGTGCTCTTGTAGCAACAGTGATTAACTTTGAAATTTCTTACAAGTTGCCAATCGGTGAAAAGATGATTGATTTCCAAGACATCTTGAACCAAATCTTCCCACGTTTGCTTCCAGCAATCTTTACTGCCTTTATCTTCTGGTTGCTTGGTAAGAAAGGTATGAACTCTACTAAAGCTATCGGTATTATTATCGTACTTGCTTTGGCTCTTTCTGCCCTTGGTCACTTTGCATTTGGAATGTAATTCCTTATGACCAAATCATTAATTTTGGTGAGCCATGGTCGCTTCTGTGAGGAGCTTAAAGGTAGCACAGAAATGATTATGGGCCCACAAGACAACATTTACACAGTAGCTCTTCTTCCAGAAGATGGACCAGAAGAATTTACTGCAAAATTTGAAGCTGCTATTGAAGGAGTGGATGATTTCCTAGTCTTTGCGGATCTTCTCGGTGGAACACCATGTAACGTGATAAGCCGTTTGATTATGGAAGGTCGTGACATCGAACTTTATGCAGGGATGAATCTTCCAATGGTGATTGAATTTATCAATGCGAGCCTTACAGGCGCAGATACGGACTACAAGAGCCGTGCTGCAGAAAGCATTGTGAAAGTTAATGATCTGTTAGCGGACTTCGATGATGACGAAGATGAATAATACTCTTCGAAAATCTCTTCAAACTACGTCAACGTCGCCTTGCCGTAGGTATATGTTACTGACTTCGTCAGTCTTATCCGGCAACCTCAAAACGGTGTTTTGAGCTGACTTCGTCAGTCCTATCCGGCAACCTCAAAACAGTGTTTTGAGCTGACTTCGTCAGCCTTATCCGGCAACCTCAAAACGGTGTTTTGAGCTGACTTTGTCAGTCTTATCCGACAACCTCAAAACGGTGTTTTGAGCTGACTTTGTCAGTCTTATCCGACAACCTCAAAGCAGTGCTTTGAGCAGCCTGCGGCTAGTTTCCTACAGATTTTAGTTGGAACTCGATTCAATTCATGTGACAACGTGAAAATCGTTAGAGCATTTTATATAGAATATACATGGGAATGGAGTTTACTCCCATTCCCATCTTTAATAGAAAAAGAGGAACTCAATGCTATATTATACAAAAGAAGACTTGCTCGAATTGGGTGCAGAAATCACTACGCGTGAAATCTACCAACAGCCTGATGTATGGAGAGAAGCTTTTGAATTTTATCAAGCAAAACGTGAAGAAATTGCAGCCTTCCTACAAGAAATCGCTGATAAACATGACTATATTAAGGTTATCTTGACAGGTGCTGGGACTTCTGCTTATGTGGGAGATACCTTGCTACCTTATTTTAAGGAAGTCTATGACGAACGCAAATGGAATTTCAATGCCATTGCAACAACAGATATCGTTGCCAATCCAGCAACCTATTTGAAAAAAGATGTGGCAACTGTCCTTGTGTCTTTTGCTCGTAGTGGGAACTCGCCTGAAAGTGTGGCGACTGTTGATTTGGCCAAATCCTTGGTGGATGAGCTTTACCAAGTGACGATTACTTGTGCAGCAGATGGTAAATTGGCTCTTCAAGCTCATGGAGATGACCGTAATCTCTTGCTCTTGCAACCAGCTGTCTCTAATGATGCTGGATTTGCCATGACTTCTAGCTTTACGTCTATGATGTTGACAGCTCTCTTGGTCTTTGATCCTACAGAATTTGCTGTTAAGTCTGAACGTTTTGAAGTTGTATCTAGTCTTGCCCGTAAAGTTTTAGACAAGGCAGAAGATGTCAAAGAGCTCGTTGATTTAGACTTTAACCGTGTCATCTATCTAGGCGCTGGTCCTTTCTTTGGACTTGCTCATGAAGCTCAGCTCAAGATTTTGGAATTAACTGCTGGTCAAGTTGCGACCATGTATGAAAGCCCAGTTGGCTTCCGTCACGGTCCAAAATCACTTATCAACGAAGATACAGTTGTCTTGGTCTTTGGTACAACGACAGACTACACTCGCAAGTACGACTTAGACTTGGTTCGTGAAGTTGCTGGTGACCAGATTGCTCGTCGTGTTGTGCTTTTGAGTGATCAAGCCTTTGGTCTTGAAAATGTCAAAGAAGTGGCCCTTGGTTGTGGCGGTGTCTTGAATGATATTTACCGTGTCTTCCCATACATCGTATATGCTCAACTCTTTGCTCTATTGACTTCACTCAAGGTAGAAAATAAACCAGATACACCGTCTCCTACAGGTACCGTAAACCGTGTGGTACAAGGTGTTATCATCCACGAATATCAAAAGTAAGACAGTGTTTATAAATTCTTGAAAAGAGGATTTGTAAATTATCAGATAAACCATAGATTGTCAGTCGGCTTTCTATGGTTTGTTTGCTTGAGAGAAATAGTAAAAGGAGAACAGAATGAAAGCATACACAGAGCGTGTATTTGGAAATGTTGAGGGCAAGGATGTCTTGGCCTATCGTTTTGAGACGGACGGTGGCTACCAGCTTGAAGTCATGACTTATGGTGCGACTATCTTGCGTTATGTCACGCCTGACAAGGCTGGAAATTTTGCCAACGTTATTTTGGGATTTGATGACTTTGATAGCTATGTAGGCAATAGTCCTAAACATGGAGCGAGTGTAGGTCCAGTTGCAGGCCGTATCGCAGGTGCGACATTTGAACTCAATGGCCAGACTTATAATCTTGAAGTTAACAATGCTAGCAACTGTAACCACAGTGGTTCAACTGGTTGGGATTCAAGCTTGTTTGAACTAGCTGAAGTGAGCGATCATGGCTTGACCCTCTATACAGAGCGTACAGATGGGACAGGAGGATTTCCTGGTAATCTCAAGATTTGGATTAGCTACAACTTGGAAGAAACTGGTGCTTACGAAATCAGCTACAAGGTAACAACTGATCAAGATACCTTGGTCAATCCAACCAACCACAGCTATTTCAACTTGTCTGGTGATTTCACGCAGACAATTGACCGTCATGTCTTCCAACTAAATACAGAGGGTATTTACCCAATCGCTCCCGATGGTGTTCCTGCCAAAACTCTAGATGCTACTCGTGATGTGGTTAAACACATCTACAATGGTGCCTTGTTGAAAGACATCTTTGCAGAGGAAGATGAGCAAATCCAGCTGGTATCTGGCTTGGATCATCCATTTGCCTTTCCTACAGGCCATGATAATGTTGGTTTCCTTTATGACCAAAATTCAGGTCGCTTCTTGCTTTTCAAGACAGAGGCTCCATGTTTTGTGATCTACACAGCAAACTTTGTGGATGAGAGTGTACTTGTGGCTGGCAAACCAATGATTCAGCACAATGGGATTGCCCTTGAAGCGCAGGCCTTACCAGATGCCATCCACAGTGACCTCAAAGACCAAGTCATTCTCAAAGCAGGTCAAACCTTTACAAGCAAGACACGCTATGAGCTTGTTGTGAAATAAAAAAGCTGGTCAAAAAGTCTTTAAAATTAAAATAACGCATATTGTCAGGTGATGAAAAGTTTGATAATATGCGTTTTATTATGAAATGATTTACTTTATATTATCCTGAAATGGTGTTATTTTTGAGTTATCTGGCTTGACTTTCTTGATGGAAATTATACAATAGTTGTAATAATTACAACGAGAAAAGAGAACCATTTATGACCTATGAATACAAGAGTCACATTTATTTGGCAGAGACAGTTTTAAATGTAAAGGATTTGGCCAGTCAAACAGCCTTTTATCAGCAAGTTATTGGTTTAGAAATCTTATCTCAAACTGAGACAGAGTCCATTCTAGGCCTTGGTGGAAAAGTCTTGGTACAGCTGATTCAAGCACAAGAGAGCGGAGAAGTGAGGGAACATTGTGGTCTTTACCATTTGGCCATTCTCTTGCCCACACGCAAGGCTTTGGCTGATGTCTTGAAACACCTGACAGATTTACAGATTCCTCTTGTCGGCGGTGCAGACCATGGTTACAGTGAAGCTATTTACTTGGAAGATTTGGAGGGAAATGGCATTGAACTCTATCGAGATAAGCCGGTTTCCACATGGGATATTCGAGAAGATGGACGCATTATCGGAGTGACGGAGGCTCTTGCGGCGCAGGACATTTATGAGTTGGGGGAAAGAGTAGAGCCCTTTATCTTGACAGAAGGTACGAGAATGGGGCATATTCATCTTTCCGTCAAGGATAGTCGAAAGTCCAGCCAGTTTTATCAAAAGGTGTTAGGGCTAGAGGATAAATTCAGTGTGCCTAGCGCTAGTTGGATTGCGGCTGGAGATTACCATCATCATTTAGCAGTTAACGAATGGGGAGGAAAAGGTCTGGATTCGCGTAAGCAAGGCTTACCAGGTTTAGCCTACTATGTCATCGAAGTCGCACATAAAGAAGAACTGTTAACGATTGCCCAACGAGCACAAGAAGTTGACGCACCAATCAAATGGATGACATCGAGCCAATTGGAAATCAGAGACTCAGATGGAATTGTGACTCGTATTTGCTTAGCTCGATAGACAGGATGTGATGAAAATCAGAGCATCAATTGTAGAAAGTGGTTTTTATTCTAGTATTAGCTTTTCCTCAGTTCATCAGCTTCCTCCTTGACACTTTGTCAGTTTTTGATACAATAGTACAAAATTAGAGGAGGTGGGTTATGATTCAGAAACATGCGATTCCCATTTTAGAGTTTGATGATAATCCTCAGGCGGTTATCATGCCCAATCACGAGGGGCTGGACTTGCACTTGCCCAAGAAATGTGTCTATGCATTTTTAGGTGAAGAGATTGACCGCTATGCGAGGGAAGTAGGGGCGGACTGTGTCGGCGAATTCGTTTCAGCCACCAAGACCTATCCAGTCTATGTCGTGAACTACAAAGGCGAGGAGATTTGTCTGGCTCAGGCTCCTGTTGGTTCAGCTCCAGCAGCCCAGTTTATGGATTGGTTGATTGGCTATGGTGTGGAGCAGATTATTTCCACAGGTACCTGTGGTGTGCTAGCCGATATAGAGGAAAATGCCTTTCTAGTCCCTGTTCGCGCTCTGCGAGATGAAGGAGCCAGTTACCACTATGTGGCACCTTCTCGTTATATGGAAATGCAGCCAGAGGCTATTGCTGCCATTGAGCAAGTTTTGGAAGTCAGAGGGATTCCCTATGAAGAAGTCCTGACCTGGACGACAGACGGTTTTTACCGAGAAACGGCTGAAAAGGTGGCTTATCGTAAGGAAGAGGGCTGTGCTGTTGTGGAGATGGAGTGTTCTGCGCTTGTGGCAGTAGCCCAACTGCGAGGGGTTCTCTGGGGAGAATTGTTGTTCACAGCTGATTCCTTAGCAGACTTGGACCAGTACGATAGTCGTGACTGGGGATCGGAAGCTTTTGAGAAGGCGTTAGAACTGAGTTTAGCAAGTGTTGTGCAACTTTAGTCGCTTTTCTCGGCAGTTTCTTATCTTAGTGAAGGAGAACTTTAAAAGCTTGATTGATGATTATTTTTTGCCGAATAAAATAGGAAGTCGGTAGTTTTTAGACGTTTCTAGAAATGGACGAGTTTGGATAACCTCTTTTTTAGGATAAGCGTACGCGATGTTTTGTCCATTCCTATTTGAGATATTTCTTTTGTTTTATGGTACAATGGAAACATGTTATTCAAATTATCTAAGGAAAAAATAGAGCTAGGCTTATCTCGTTTATCGCCAGCCCGTCGTATTTTTTTGAGTTTTGCCTTGGTCATTTTACTAGGCTCTCTTCTTTTGAGCTTGCCCTTTGTCCAAGTTGAAAGCTCACGAGCGACTTATTTTGATCATCTTTTCACTGCTGTCTCTGCAGTCTGTGTGACAGGTCTTTCAACCCTTCCAGTAGCTCAAACATATAATATCTGGGGTCAAATAATCTGTTTGCTCTTGATTCAGATCGGTGGTCTAGGGCTCATGACCTTTATTGGGGTTTTCTATATCCAGAGCAAGCAAAAGCTTAGTCTTCGTAGCCGTGCAACTATTCAGGATAGTTTTAGTTATGGAGAAACTCGATCTTTGAGAAAGTTTGTCCATTCTATTTTTCTCACAACTTTTCTAGTTGAGGGTTTGGGAGCTCTATTCCTCAGTTTTCGTTTTGTTCCACAACTTGGCTGGGGGCGCGGTCTTTTTAGTTCCATTTTTCTAGCTATATCCGCCTTCTGTAATGCAGGTTTTGATAATTTGGGGAGCACCAGTTTATTTGCTTTTCAGACCGATTTACTGGTCAATCTGGTGATTGCAGGCTTAATTATTACAGGTGGTTTTGGCTTTATGGTCTGGTTTGATTTGGCTGGTCATGTAGGAAGAAAGAAAAAAGGGCGCCTGCACTTTCATACGAAGCTTGTACTATTATTGACTCTAGGTTTGTTGTTATTTGGAACGGCAACTACTCTCTTTCTTGAGTGGAACAATGCTGGAACGATTGGCAATCTCCCTGTTGCCGATAAGGTTTTAGTTAGCTTTTTTCAAACAGTGACGATGCGAACAGCAGGCTTTTCTACGATAGATTATACTCAGGCTCATCCTGTGACTCTTTTGATTTATATCTTACAGATGTTTCTAGGTGGGGCACCTGGGGGAACGGCTGGGGGTCTCAAGATTACGACATTTTTTGTCCTCTTGGTCTTTGCTCGAAGTGAGCTTTTGGGCTTGCCTCATGCCAATGTTGCGAGACGAACGATTGCGCCGCGAACGGTTCAAAAATCCTTTAGTGTCTTTATTATCTTTTTGATGAGCTTCTTGGTAGGATTGATCCTGCTAGGGATGACAGCCAAAGGCAATCCTCCCTTTATCCACCTCATATTTGAAACCATTTCAGCTCTTAGTACAGTTGGTGTAACGGCAAATTTGACTTCTGATCTTGGGAAATTGGCTCTCAGTGTTATCATGCCACTTATGTTTATGGGACGAATTGGTCCCTTGACCTTGTTTGTTAGCTTGGCAGATTACCATCCAGAAAAGAAAGATATGATTCACTATATGAAAGCAGATATTAGTATTGGTTAAGAAAGGAAAGAGAATGTCAGATCGTACGATTGGAATTTTAGGATTGGGAATTTTTGGGAGCAGTGTCCTAGCTGCCCTAGCCAAGCAGGATATGAATATTATCGCTATTGATGACCACGCAGAGCGCATCAATCAGTTTGAGCCAGTTTTGGCGCGTGGAGTGATTGGTGACATCACAGATGAAGAATTATTGAGATCAGCAGGGATTGATACCTGCGATACCGTTGTCGTCGCGACAGGTGGAAATCTGGAGTCGAGTGTGCTTGCGGTTATGCACTGTAAGAGTTTGGGGGTACCGACTGTTATTGCTAAGGTCAAAAGTCAGACTGCTAAGAAAGTGCTAGAAAAGATTGGAGCTGACTCGGTTGTCTCGCCAGAGTATGAAATGGGGCAGTCTCTAGCACATACCATTCTTTTCCATAATAGTGTTGGTGTCTTTCAGTTGGATAAAAATGTCTCTATTGTGGAGATGAAAATTCCTCAGTCTTGGGCAGGTCAAAGTCTGAGTAAATTAGACCTCCGTGACAAATATAATCTGAATATTTTGGGCTTCCGAGAGCAGGAAAATTCCCCATTGGATGTTGAATTTGGACCAGATGACCTCTTGAAGGCAGATACCTATATTTTGGCGGTCATCAACAACCAGTATTTGGATACCCTAGCAGCATTGAATTTGTAAAAGAGGGAGCTTCCCTCTTTTTTGATGCTTAAGATGATAAATAGAGACAGAAGCCTTGTATTCTAGTAAAAGTTCTTCAAAGGCTGGACTTTATGGTAGAATAGAAAGCAGTGACAAGAGAGAGTAATACTCTTCGAAAGTCAAATTTAAACCACGTCAACGTCACCTTGCCGTAGGTATAGGTAACTGACTTCGTTAGTTCTATCTGCAACCTCAAAACAGTGTTTTGAGCAACCTGCGGCTAGTTTCCTAGTTTGCTCTTTGATTTTCATTGAGTAAGAAAAATCAGTCCCCTAAAGGAGTAGATTATGAAGTTATTGTCTATCGCCATTCCTAGCTATAATGCTGCAGCCTATCTTCATTACTGTGTGGAGTCGCTAGTGATTGGTGGTGAGCAAGTTGAGATTTTGATTATCAATGATGGGTCTCAGGACCAGACTCAGGAAATCGCTGAGCGTTTAGCCGACAAGTATCCTAACATCGTTAGAGCCATTTATCAGGAAAATAAGGGCCATGGCGGTGCGGTCAATCGTGGCTTGGTAGAGGCTTCTGGGCGCTATTTTAAAGTAGTTGACAGTGATGACTGGGTGGATCCTCGTGCCTACTTGAAAACTCTTGAAACCTTGCAGGAACTTGAGAGTAAGGGTCAAGAGGTTGACGCCTTTGTGACTAATTTTGTTTACGAAAAGGAAGGTCAGTCTCGTAAGAAGAGTATGAGCTACGAGTCAGTCTTGCCTGTTCGGCAGATTTTTGGCTGGGACCAGGTCGGAAATTTCTCCAAAGGCCAGTATATCATGATGCACTCGCTGATTTATCGGACAGATTTGTTGCGTGCTAGCCAGTTCCAACTGCCTGAGCATACTTTTTATGTCGATAATCTCTTTGTCTTTACCCCTCTTCAGCAGGTCAAGACCATGTACTATCTGCCTGTCGATTTCTATCGTTATTTGATTGGGCGTGAGGACCAGTCTGTCAATGAGCAAGTGATGATTAAGCGCATTGACCAGCAACTTAAAGTCAATCGACTCTTGGTAGACCAGCTTGATTTATCCCAAGTGAGCCACCCCAAAATGCGAGAATATCTGCTGAATCATATCGAGATTACGACGGTGATTTCCAGTGCCCTGCTCAATCGAGCAGGTACAGCAGAGCATTTGGCAAAAAAACGGGAGCTGTGGACCTATATTCAGCAGGAAAATCCAGAGGTTTTTCAGGCTATCCGTAAGACCATGCTTAGCCGTTTGACCAAACATTCAGTCTTGCCAGCTCGCAAACTGTCCAATGTCGTCTATCAAATCACCAAATCTGTTTATGGATTTAATTGATATAAGTATTTTATAAGAGGGATTTAAGAAAAATTTTAACTTTTTCTTAGTCCTTTTTAATTTTAGGATATTATACTAGAGTCATCAAATAAAGAAAAACTCTAAGGAGAACCCTATGAAATTCAATCCAAATCAAAGATATACTCGTTGGTCTATTCGCCGTCTCAGTGTCGGTGTTGCCTCAGTTGTTGTGGCTAGTGGCTTCTTTGTCCTAGTTGGTCAGCCAAGTTCTGTACGTGCCGATGGGGTCAATCCGACCCCTGCTCAAGTTGTACCTGAAGAGACATCGGGAACGAAAGAGGGTGACTTAGCAGAAACTCAGGGAGATACTGTTCTTGCTCAAGCGAAACCTGAGGTCGTTGCTGGAAATACGAACTCACTTTCTACACCTACAGAAGTAACTGAAGTGAGCGAGGAGACAAGCCCTTCTCGTCTGGATACACTTTTTGAAAAAGGTGAAGAAGCTCAAGAAAATTCAGAGCTAGCAGATGTCTTAAAAGAAGCTGTAGATACAGCTGATGTGGATGGGAAACAAGCAAGTCCAGAAGATATTAAAAAAGCTGTCGATGAGGATGTTAAAGACAGTATCGATGTCCCAGCGGGCTATCTAGAACAAGCCAAAGCTTCCGGTCCTTTCTTGGCTGGTGTAAACAAACCGCTTAAATATGAACTTTTCGCAGGCGATGGTATGTTGACTCGTCTCTTGCTCAAAGCATCTGACAAGGCTCCATGGTCAGATAATGGTAAGGATAAAAATGAAAAAATTCCACCAGTGAAAAATTTACCTGATGGCAAGTATTACTATCAAGTATCTTTGAATGGTAACACTACAGGTAAGCAAGATCAGGATTTATTAGATACACTTCGTACTAATGGTACAAATACCTATGAAGCTACCCTGACTGTCTATGAAGCAGCCGGTGATAAACCAAATTTGAATAAGGTTGTCAAGGAACGTAAAGTCAATATTACCTTGAACGGTCTTGTAACAAGAAGCGATGTCAAATCTGCAGTTAAAAACAACATCAAAGACAGTATCGATGTTCCAGCAGCCTATCTTGAACAAGCCAAGGGTGAAGGTCCATTCACAGCAGGTGTCAACCATGTGATTCCATACGAACTCTTCGCAGGTGATGGCATGTTGACTCGTCTCTTACTCAAGGCATCTGACAAGGCACCATGGTCAGATAACGGCGACGCTAAAAACCCAGCCCTATCTCCACTAGGCGAAAACGTGAAGACCAAAGGTCAATACTTCTATCAAGTAGCCTTGGACGGAAACGTGGCTGGCAAAGAAAAACAAGAACTCATCGACCAGTTCCGAGCAAACGGCACTAAAACCTACAGCGCTACAGTCAATGTCTATGGTAACAAAGATGGTAAAGCAGATTTGACAAATGTCGTAGCAACTAAACAAGTCACTATTAACATAAACGGTTTAATTTCTAAAGAAACAGTTCAAAAAGCCGTTGCAGACAACGTTAAAGACAGTATCGATGTTCCAGCAGCCTACCTTGAACAAGCCAAGGGTGACGGTCCATTCACAGCTGGTGTTAACCATGTGATTCCATACGAACTCTTCGCAGGTGATGGCATGTTGACTCGTCTCTTACTCAAGGCATCTGACAAGGCACCATGGTCAGATAATGGTGTAGCTAAAAACCCAGCCCTAT
>NZ_VMMQ01000003.1:0-3317 GCF_013277295.1 Streptococcus sp. 477 | reverse complement strand
CCCATTGGAGCCCAACAAGATCCCAGTTTACTGATTCTACCGAAACCAGCCTCATCTTGGTACATCAAGCGAACCTTACGAAAATGCCTACTGGTTTTAAAGCGCTTTCTTTTCTTCTTGAATTGAGATTTTATTTTTAGACGCGACAATGGTTTGAGAGTCTACTTTCTTGGGATGTGCTGGACGTGGCCTAATATTTCGCCAACCATGGTGCTTCAAGAGTTGATAGAAGGTAGGAAGAACCTAACTCCTTTGTATAAGCCTGAAATAAGGCATCAATTGTAACAAATTCTCCTGCCTCTGCAGCCTTCAAATGACAGGCAAGAAAGGCTTTCTCTTCCTCAATTGTCATATATGCATGGTTACGACCACCACGTGTTTCTTGAAGGAGAGAATCGAGTCCGAACTCCTCATATTTTTTTACAGTTGGCCAAATCGTTGTTTGATTACAGTCTAAAAGCTCTATAATCTCTTTATAAGATTTACCCATCAGACGAAATAGAACGATTTGAAGGCGTTTATGATATTTAGCTGTACTAGAGTCTTTTAAAAGTGTTTTGATAGCTTGGATTTCTTCTTTAGTTGATTTCATATTACTATTATATAATACTTTTTTATTTTAGTTTAGTATAAAAATCTTAAGTAGCAAAGATTCTAAAATAACGGAATCCTTGCATTATTGTCCCAACTCTTCCTCGACCACTTCCAAAGCCCGTTCGATGACCACATGCATGTCGTAGTATTTATAATCTGCTAAACGACCACAGAAAATAACCTTGTCATTTGTTGCCGCTTCTTCCTGATATTTGGAAAATATAGCATTGTTTCTCTCATCATTGATTGGATAATAAGGCTCATCTCCACGTTTCCAATCAGCTGGGTATTCTCGAGTAATAACCGTTTTAGCTTGTGTACCATACTCAAAATGTTTATGCTCAATAATGCGAGTATAAGGAATTTCTCGCTCTGTGTAGTTCACTACAGCATTTCCTTGATAGTTTTCTTCATCAAAAACTTCATGCTCAAAACGAAGACTACGGTATTCTAACTCACCATGTTTATAATCAAAGTATTGGTCAATCATCCCTGTAAAGACAACTTTTTCAGCAGAAGCTTCTAATTCTTGACGATTGGCAAAAAAGTCAAGACCAAGTTCTACTTCCACATCCTTGAGCATATTTTCGATAATGACATTATACCCACCAATTGGAATTCCTTGGTAACGGTCATTGAAATAATTATTATCAAAGGTCAAACGAACTGGTAGACGTTTAATAATAAACGGTGGAAGGTCAGTAGCAGAACGTCCCCATTGCTTTTCAGTATATCCTTTAATCAATTTTTCATAAATATCTGGACCAATCAACTTGATAGCCTGTTCTTCCAAGTTTTTAGGTTCAACGTCCTTCATATGAGCCGTTTGATCAGCAATCTTATCTTTCACTTCTTGAGGAGTTTTTGTACCCCACATAGCATAGAAAGTATTCATATTGAAAGGTAGATTATAAAGGCTACCCTTGTAATTAGCTAGAGGCGAGTTGATATAATTGTTAAACTCAGCGAATTGATTGACATAGTCCCAAACTTTTTTATTAGAAGTATGAAAGATATGGGCACCATATTTATGAACATTAACCCCTTCTACATTCTCACAGTAGATATTTCCACCAATGTGGTCACGTTTATCAATAACTTTTACTTTTTTTCCACGCTTAGTCGCCTCATAAGCAAAAATTGCTCCCGACAAACCAGCACCAACGATTAGATAGTCGTACATAGTCTCTTCCTTATCACTTATCTTTACATCTCCTTAACTATAGTAAAAGAGAGGATCTTTATACTCTTCGAAAATCTCTTCAAAGCACGTCAGCGTCCATCTGCAACCTCAAAACAGTATTTTGAGCTGACTTCCCAGTTACTCTTTGATTTTTATTGAGTATTCGTTTCAATCTATTTTAGCACAAAACAAATCATTTCTCAGTTTTCGATAGCCGAGTGATTTAAAAAGACAAGCACCAAAACTGATGTTTGTCTTTAGGATTTTGCTTGAAAAGGCTATTTCTAACTATTTAACATGTTTTTCTGCTTCTTTTTGGGCTTTTTCGATTGCTTTTTTGCTTTCTTGCTCCCATTTACTTTTAGCTTCTTCAAACTGTTTGGTCGTCACAGTGTCTTTTTGCAGTTTCATGTACTTGTAGTTATTGCCATCACCCTTGATACCAACCAATGAATAGCCTCTTGTAAATGGCGTCACTTTGGTTACAGATGCTGTGCCACCACTTGACATAGCTGACATAATGAGAGAATTGTCAATCATCCAAGCCTGTGCTTCAGCGTATTTTTCATAACGCTTGGCTACATCTTTGTTTTCACTATCTGCATCTTTGAGCATCTTAGTGTAGGTATCCAGACCTAGACTAGTGATTTTTTCCTTATCTTCCTTGGCATCTAGTCCAAAAATCTTAAGGTAGAATCCATCCTCTGCATTGAAAGGATTGAGATAAGTTGATGGATCCTGATAGTCACCCACCCAACCATCAAAGTTCAAATCGTAGTCACGATCAGCTGCTGTCGGTGCTAAGAAGGCTACATTATTAAAATCATCTGTTGAAAGTTGCTGAACATCAATGACAATGTTATCAGCACCCAAAACTGACTCAAGGGTCTGCTTAACTGAGTTCATGCCTGTCACAGCATTTTTACTTGTCTGATCAACAGCCACATCCAAGTGAATAGGGAAAGTCACACCTTGACTTGCCAATTCTTTTTTAGCTTCCACAAATTTTGCTTGGGCTTTTTCTTTGTTGAAATAGGCATCCTGAGCATCTGCCAAGTTAATACCTGACCATTCTGTTCCGTAGTTGACCAATTTAGAAGCGACTACTTCTCCAAAGGTCTTGTCTCCAACTTGGACAAATGTAGGAGGTGCTAGGGTGTTACGAAGAGTCTTGCTAGCTGCTTCTTCCCCATTTGACTGAGCAGAATAGGCTGTGCGGTCCAAGGCAAAGTTCACCGCTTGGCGGAAGTTCTTGTTCAAAACAGCTGTCTCAGTTGACTTCTTCTGCTCATCTGTCGTTTTAGCAGTGTGATTGTAGGCCTTACGGTTAACGTTGAAATTGAAATACCAAGAAGTCTTGTCCTGCAAGCTATAGACGATATTATCCTTATATTTCTCCTTGGTCTTAGCCAAGTTAGAACTATTTGGATAAACCCCAGCGATAGAATAAGCTCCACTTTCAAAGTTACGGATGGTCAATTCTTGGTCTGAACCATCAAAATAGGCCAATTTCACATGTTCATACTCAATCATTTTCAAA
>NZ_VMMQ01000029.1:0-3172 GCF_013277295.1 Streptococcus sp. 477 | reverse complement strand
GCTGGTTCTTCTGGAGCTGATTCCTGATCAGCTTTTTCTGCTTTTTCAAGCTCTTCAACTTTTGCTTTTGCTTTTTCAGCCTCAGCTTTAGCCTTCTCTAGTTCAGCTTCAGCAGCTGTTTGAGCTTGGTCAGCTTCAGCTTTTGAATTTTCAGCTTCTCTTGCTTCTTTATTTTCTTTTTCAGCCTTAGCAGTCGCATCGTCAGCTGTTTTCTTCGATTCTGCTGCTTTTTGCTCTAACTCCGCAATTCTAGGATCTGCTTCTTCTTGGGGTTGAGCTGGAGTTTCTTCTTCCGATTTAGCTGGTTCTTTAGCTTTTGCTTCTTTTACTTCTTCAAGGGTCTTGTTGAAATCATCAACACGAGAATTAATATCTTCTGCGTAAGATCCGACAAGGGCATCCGCCTGGTTAAATTCAGCTTCTGCTACTGCACGAGCTGCTTCCGCTTCTTTGAGTTTTCTTTTTTGTTCCTCAAGAGCTTTAGCTTTTTGCTCAAGGTCGGCTTTGGCTTTATTAGCTTGCTTGGTTAGAGAGTCAATTTCATCCCCCAATTGATCCGCCTTGTCTTGCAGTTTTTCTGACTCTGGACGTTTAGAATCCTCAACTTTGGCTTTTTCAATTTGAGTTTTTATATCTTCCGGAAGATTGCTCTCATTATAGAACTTATTGCTATTTTCAGAGTTAGGTTTAGCATCCTCTGTTGGTAATTCATTCACAACATCACTGGCCTTGATAACACCACTTTCAATTGCGTCTAGTAAATCTTCCTTACCGATTGCCGCTTTGGCTGCTTGAATAGCTGCTGCTTTGTCCTTAATCTTATCATCTGCATTAATCTTAGCTTCGGCATCCTTTTCAAGCTCTGTCAAGGCTGCTTCAAGATCAGCTTTGGCTTTATCTTCTTTTTTCTGATCTGAGGTCTTAACTTTTTCTATCTTCTCAAGAGTCTCTTTGAGTTTATCAACACGAGAGTCAATCGCATCCTTATAAGCTTCCAGAACTCCATATTTCTCCTCAAGATCAGCTTTGGCTTGATTATAATCTTCTGAATCCTTTTGTTTATTTTCAAGTTCTTTAGCTTTTTTCTCAAAGTCAGCTTTAAGTTTATTAGCTTCCTCGGTTAGAGAGTCAATCTCATCTCCCAATTGATCCGCCTTATCTTGCAGTTTTTCTGACTCTGGACGTGCCTTCTCTGCAGCTTCGGCTTTCTCAACTTCCATCATTTTATCTGAAGGAAGCGATTTTTTCTCATAAACCACGTTTGTGCTGTCAGGTGTAGTTTTAGCATCTTCTGTTGGTAATTCTTTCACAACATCCTCTAGTGAAATATCCCCATTTTCAATTGCTTTTAGTAAATATTCCTTACCGATTTTCTCTTTTGCTTCTTTGATAGCTGCTGCTTTGTCCTTAATCTTATCATCTGCATTAATCTTAGCTTCTTCAGCCTCCTCTAATTGAGTAAATGCATCAATAAGTTCTTCTTTAAGCAAAGTGTTTGGTTCCTTAGCTTTTGCTTCCTTTACCTTTTTCAGAGTTTCATTGAAGTCGTCAACACGAGTATCAATATCTTCTTTATAAGACTCAGCCAGTGCTAAAGCCTTTTCAAATTCAGCTTGTGCCGCTTCATGAGCTGTTTTCGCTTCTTCTAGTTTTTTCTGTTCTTCTACCAGAGTTGCAGCTTTTTTCTCAGCTTCGGCTTTAGCCTTATTAGCTTGCTTGGTTAGAGAGTCAATTTCATCCCCCAATTGATCCGCCTTGTCTTGCAGTTTTTCTGATTGTGGACGTTTGGCATCAGCCTCCTCGGCTTTTTTGATTTTAGCTTTTATCTCTTCAGGAAGAGAAGAATCTTTGCTAGTAATAACTCGTTCTTCATCTTCCTTTGTTGGCAATTCCTTTACAACATCACTGGCCTTGATTTGACCATTTTCAATTGCTTTTAGTAAATCTTCTTTACCGATTCTCTCTTTTGCTTTTTTAATAGCTGCTGCTTTGTCCTTAATCTCATCGTTAGCATTAATTTTATCTTCGGCAGCCTTTTCAAGTTCTGTCAACGCCTTCATCACTGCTTCTTTAGCTTCAGCTTCTTCCTTTTTAGCAGCAGCTAGCTCAGCATCAGCAGCCTGTTTAGCTTTTTCAGCTTTTGCTTTTGCCTCATCTGCAACTTTAGCCTCATCTGCTTCAGATTTCGCTTTCTTAGCAGCTTCTTCAGCTTTGGCTTTCGCTTCCTCTACTTTTTTCTGTAGTTCAGCAACTTTAGCTTCAGCTTCTTTTCTAGCTGCTTCCGCTTTTTCAAGATCCTTTTTAGATTTTTCGGATGCTTTGCTAGTGTTAGTAGTATTTGATTCATCAGCTTTTACAGCCAATTGCTGAACGCTAGTAAGACTAGCCCCTAAAACTACCGCACTGGCTAGGCTAGCAAAAATCATCTTTTTCTTCCCCATTTAGGTCACCTCTTTATTATTATTTTTAATCACCTGAATCACCTGAATCACCTGAATCACCTGAATCACCTGAATCACCTGAATCACCTGAATCACCTGAATCACCATCATTATACTCTTCTACAACATATATGTCAAGTATTTTCCCAATGTTTACCCAATATTTATCTAAAATTATGATTCGGATAACTCCTGAAAGTTCTATAATGAAGTTAGCCACCCAGCCCTCCTAAAAATTAGATGGTTCAACTAGCTGATAGCTAGTACTCGATTTCATTTGATAAGAGGCTTGGAGCTGTTAAGCTGGAAAGCCAAGGCTAAGATTAGCCTTGGTTTAGCTGACAAAACTGCTTCAAGGGTTCCTCTTGTCAAATGAAAGCTCTTCTAGGCATAAGAAAACACCTCTGTGTTATACTTGTTGTTCAATCACAAACACAAGAAAGGCACAGAGATGCAAAACCATTATACTACAAAAGCCAAACATTTGACAATCGATAGCCGTCGCTTAATCGAACGATGGAAAAAGGAAGGGAGATCAAATAGAGAAATCGCCTCTTTACTTGGAAAAGCTCCTCAAACCATTCACAATGAAATCAAACGTGGGACAGTCCGACAATGTCTTGGAAAAGGGCGCTTTAAAGAGGTTTATTCTGCCGACTATGCTCAACAGTCTTATGAAAATAATCGCAAGCGCTCGGTCAAGAAATCAAGCTTGACCAAGGAACTAAAGG
>NZ_VMMQ01000028.1:0-16226 GCF_013277295.1 Streptococcus sp. 477 | reverse complement strand
CGAGGTTTTAAAAACAAGGCTTTCCAAACATTGGAAGCCGTCATTGATAAGCTTCAAGAAGTTATTCAAGGACTGGAAAAAAGCGTTTTAAAGTCCACTGTCAGCAGACAATGAATAAGGTTGCTTTTTGAAAATGATTGAGTATTAAAAGAAAAAAGCCTGAGATTTCCATCTCAGGCTCTATCAAAATAATTGTTTTCTAATACTCAATGAAAATCAAAGAGCAAACTAGGAAGCTAGCCGCAAGCTGTACTTGAGTACGGTAAGGCGACGCTGACGTGGTTTGAAGAGATTTTCGAAGAGTATAAACTAGAAAAGTGAGAATACAAGCACTGCCAAGGCTGCACCGATAACAGGTCCCACAACAGGAATCCAAGCGTAAGACCAATCTCCGTCTCCCTTGTTTGAAATTGGAAGGATACTGTGCATGATACGAGGTCCAAGGTCACGTGCAGGGTTCAAGGCATAACCTGTTGTACCACCTAGTGATAGACCGATACCGACAATCAACGTTCCCACTGCAAAGGTTCCGATTCCTGCTTGAAGGTCATAAAGTCCCAAAGCAAAGATTGTCAATACCAATACAAAAGTTCCTAGGATTTCACTAATCAAGTTTGATACAGTATCCTTGATGGCTGGTCCAGTACTGAAGGTTGCCAGGATATTGCCTGCATTTTCTTCTGCCTCATAATGCGGCTTGAATTGCAACCAAACCAAAATCTGACCCAGCATGGCCCCTGCGAACTGAGCTAGGATATAAGGGAATACTGATGCCCAAGGCAAACCACCTTTCAAGGCCACACCAATGGTCACAGCTGGGTTTAAATGAGCTGGACTGAGCTTGCCAGATACAAAGACTGCAACCGCAACTGCAATCCCCCAACCCATAGTAATCACAATCCAACCTGAGCTGTTGCTCTTGGTTTTAGGAAGAACCACACCTGCAACAACACCATTTCCTAGAAGAATCAGGATTAAAGTCCCTAAAAATTCTCCAAATAATTCATTCATCATCTTTCTGTCTCCATTAAAAAGAAGGAGGGGTAGACTAGGAGCCCTGCCCTCCGCCTCTTTTATTTTTTCTTAATTTTTTAATTCTGCTAAATCGTTGTTAGCAAGAGCTACTTCGACATCAACACGGTAAGCTGCTTTTTCTTCTTCTGTCCAGTCATAGAATCGTCCCATTTCATCCAAAACTGGCTCAACGATACTATCCAAGCTATCACGCATAAAGAGCATATGGTTAGTACGACGAAGAAGGAAGTCAACTGGACTCAGAACCAACTCATTGCGCATTGCATAGTGAAGGGACAAGGTGTCTGCCAGGCTAAGACCTGGCGCTTGTTCCAAACTATGAGCAAGTGCAAAGACTTTCGGTGCATTTGAACCGTAAAGATTTGCTAGGTAATGAGCTTCCTTGCTATCCAAACCACGTGACACTCCAAGTTGGGCAAAGGCTTCGATTTCTGAGTCTACATTTGCTGGGTTCAATTCTCCACCTGAAACAGGGTAAGTCTTAGAGTTGATGAGTTTAAAGCTACGGTCAAATTCTGCTTTGAGGATGTCAACCACGCGCTCCATAGCTCCTTCAGCCATCTTACGGTAGTCTGTGATTTTACCACCAGCAAGGGTCAAAAGGCCATTGTCATCACGATCCAAGCTAGACCCACGAGAAACTGCAGATGGATCCAAATGTTTCTCAGATGTGCTACTTTCAAGCTTGCTGACAGCAGACTCAACATCTTCACGTGTTTTTTCTTTGGAGAGATAAGATTCAACAGTCGCAATCAAGTTGTCAAAGCTTTCATCACTGATGGTACCGTTATTTCCACCATTATAGTCAGAGGCACTGTTCCCTGCAATCAATGGACGAAGACCTGCCCAGCTACTTTCAATGTCAGCAACTGTAATATTCGCTTCTGGGAAGCGGTTGTTGACAATACCAAGTAGGTAATCTACATCTTCTTGAGTTACTTTTGGATGCTCCAAATCACCTGTATAGTCTGTATCAGTTGTACCAAAGTAGGTCTTGTTTTCACGTGGGAGAACAAAGACCATACGACCGTCACCCAAACCTGTGTCAAAGTAAACTGGCTGTGAAACCTTGATTTTGCCTGAATCCACTACCAAGTGAACTCCCTTAGTTGGGCGCATTTGTGAGAATTGCGTTCCCTTATTAGACAAATTACGTACTTTATCACTCCAAGGACCTGTTGTATTAATAACCAGACGGGCCTTGATTTCAAATACTTGGTCTGTCAAGAGATCACGAGCTACAACACCTGTAATCTTGCCACTTTCGTCAAAGAGGAAGCCTTCTGCCTTCACGTGGTTGGCAATGAGGGCACCGTCTTGGTTGGCACGTTTGATGTTTTCAATCACGAGACGCGCATCGTTGTTACGGAAGTCAAGATACACTCCACCTCCTACCAAGCCTTCTTTCTTCAAGTTTGGCTGGCGTTCCAAGACTTGATTCTTACTCAAAACCTTGTTAGCAGCTGGTGTATTGTTGACACCTGCCAAGAGGTCGTACAAGTCCATGGCTACTTTAAGACGGAAGAGGCTAAAGGTCGCTCCATCTTCATCGTAAACTGGTAAGAGCATTGGGTCTGGTTTTGGAATGTGTGGAGCAATTTGTTGTACTACTGCACGTTCTGAAACCGTATCTGATACTACTTCTACGTCGAATTGTTTGAGGTAGCGAAGACCGCCGTGAACCAATTTTGTTGAACGGCTGGATGTTCCTTCTGCGAAGTCCTGCATTTCAATCAAACCGGTCTCAAGACCGCTAGCTGCCGCCTGCAAGGCTACACCAGCCCCTGTGATTCCTCCACCGATAATCAAGAGATCCAGGGTGCGTTCCTGCATTTTTTTAATTGACCATTCACGTGTTTTCTTTGAAAATTCCATATTTACACACCTTCTAAATAAATCGCTTTATTCTGCCAGTATTAGTCGTCTACTTCCGCAAAGACTTGCGTTGCTTTCACAGCCTTCTTCCAGCCCTTGTAGAGTTGTTCCTTGCGCGATTCGTTCATCGATGGTTCAAAGAGTTCTCCTGTCTCGTTCAAAAGTTTCAACTCATCCAAGTTTTTCCAGTAACCTACTGACAAACCTGCTAGGAAGGCTGCTCCTAGAGCTGTTGTTTCCAAGTTTTTAGCGCGTGCAATGTCAATGCCTAAAATATCA
Source organism: Streptococcus sp. 477 (assembly GCF_013277295.1). Taxonomy (NCBI): domain Bacteria; kingdom Bacillati; phylum Bacillota; class Bacilli; order Lactobacillales; family Streptococcaceae; genus Streptococcus; species Streptococcus sp. 477. The sequence goes on along the minus strand of NZ_VMMQ01000028.1, from coordinate 13,037 downwards.
GCTTGGAACTGCATGAGGAAGTTATTCATGGCTGCACCTCCATCCACTTTCAATACTTGAATAGCTGTTTGAGCATCCACCTGCATTGTGTCAATAATATCACGTACTTGATAAGCAATTGATTGAAGAGTTGCCTTGATAAAGTCTTCTTTGCTTGTTCCACGAGTCAAACCAAAGACAGAACCGCGAGCATTTTGGTTCCAGTATGGTGCTCCTAGTCCTGTAAAGGCTGGAACGACATAAACTTCATCATCATTGTGAGAATCACGAGCATATTTTTCAGATTCTGGTGAATTTTCAACCATGCGAAGACCATCACGAAGCCACTGAATAGCACTTCCTGCGATGAAGATAGAACCTTCCAAGGCATAATAAACCTTACCGTTGATTCCGTAACCAATGGTTGTCAAGAGGTTGTTTTCAGACAACTGCATTTCTTCACCAGTATTCATGATGATGAAAGATCCTGTTCCATAAGTATTCTTGACCATACCAGGTTCAAAGGCCAACTGTCCAAAGAGGGCTGCTTGTTGGTCCCCAGCCATACCAGAGATTGGCACCTCTCCACCATAGAAATGGAATGGCGCTGTCTTACCGTAGATTTCAGAGTTAGAACGAACTTCTGGCAGCATAGCCTTCGGAATGTTGAGAATTTCCAAAATCTCATCATCCCATTTGAGTTCTTTAATGTTATAAAGCATGGTACGAGCTGCATTTGAGTAATCCGTCACGTGAGCCGCACCGTCAGTCAATTTCCAAACCAACCAAGTATCGATAGTACCAAAGAGCAATTCCCCTTTTTCTGCTCGCTCTTGAGCGCCCTCTACATGATCCAAAATCCAACGAACCTTGGTAGCAGAGAAGTAAGCATCAATAATCAAACCAGTCTTTTCATGGAATTTTTCCACATAACCTTGGCTTTTCAGCTGTTCAGCCAGAGGAGCTGTCTGACGTGATTGCCAAACGATAGCATTGTAGATAGGAAGTCCTGTTTTCTTATCCCAAACGACCGTTGTTTCACGTTGGTTGGTAATCCCGATTGCTTCGATTTGATTTGGCTTGACACCGCTTTCGATGAAAGCACCCGCAATAACTGACTGGACTGAGTTCCAAATTTCATTGGCATTGTGCTCAACCCAACCTGCCTGAGGGAAAATCTGCGTAAATTCCTTTTGACTCGAGCTAACCTTTTCCCCTTTTTTGTTGAAAATGATGGCACGAGAACTTGTAGTTCCCTGGTCAATGGCCATGATGTATTTTTCTTGTGACATGTGCTGTCCTCCTGATAAAGATCTTGAGGTGTTTCCTCTTTACACTTACTAGTATACAAAATAAAGCGCTTTCTTGTTTATCAACTTTTTTTAATTTTTAAAAAAACGTGAGGAGATTGTGTGAATTTCACAAAAAAGGCCTCAAAAGTTAGATTTAATAACCTATTTTAATGAAGAAGTAGCTAATAAGAGTATTTTTGCTAAGATTTACGATATGAAAAGTTTACATAATGCAATTATTTAATACCCATTCATAGTGTGATATAATATTGTTAATAACTAAAAACACCTCAAAATATAAAAAAGGGGAGAATTTTATGGCTAAAAAGAATCAATCTAATCGTCTAACTAACCAACATAAAGATTCAAGAGGAGTAGTAGGTATATTCGGAGAAGATGCAAAATCTCATGATATTGCCGTAGGCACTATCTCTCATCTAGTAAAATCGAAACTAGAGGAATTATATCCGATGTTAGAGTTTAGATTTAGAAAATCAGTTAGTAAAAAGGAGATTAATCATTATCTTAGTAAGCTGGATAAAGATTTAGGAAAAACTTTATTTACACAGAATGCAAGTATTATTCCTGACGGCGGTATCATTGAGGTAAAAGATGATTCAGGCAGTTGGCGTGTAGTTCTAGTAACAGAAGCTAAACATCAAGGAAAAGATATTGAAAATATTAAATCAGGTAAACTAGTAGGAAAAAACAACGACCAAGATTTAATGGCTGCCGGAAATGCTATTGAACGCTCACATAAAAATATTGCTGAAATAGCAAATTTTATGCTATCCGAGGAACACTTCCCTTATATTATTTTTCTAGAAGGTTCTAATTTTTTAACGCAAACTATCTCTGTAATACGGCCAGACGGACGGTCTGTTATACTTGAACATGACTCAGGAATACTAAACCGCTTAGACAGACTAACTGCTGCCAATTACGGCATGCCAATCAATACTAATTTGTGCAAAAATAAATTTATAAAAAATAAAGACAAATCAATAATGCTTCAAGCAACCTCTATCTATACAACTGGTGATGGAAGTCACTGGAATCCTCAGGAAATGTTTAATATAATGTTAGATGTTGCTAAGACGTCTCTTAAAGTTTTGGGAAGCGATATTTTTAACCAATTAACAAGGAGTATGGAATAAGATAATGAGAAAAAACGAAAATGATTTTTTAAGAAAGGCAAAAAAAAATAAAAATGATGAGTTCTATACTCAACTACAAGATATAGATAGGGAGTTACATCATTACAAGGTACATTTCAAAAACAAAATTATATTTTGCAATTGTGATGACCCCAGAACTAGCAATTTTTATAGATATTTTGCTCAAAATTTTAATGAACTTGGTTTGAAAAAGCTGATTGCATCCTGTTATATCGAACAACAATTTGATTTATTTAGCTTAAATTCAGAAATTTCAAATGGCTTTTACTATGAATACACTGGGAAAAAAGAAGAGGTCATTATTCCCAGTCTAAATGACGTGACATTTTTTAAAGGTGACGGTGATTTCCGCAGTGAGGAAAGTATGAAACTATTAAAAGAAGCAGATATAGTGGTAACAAATCCACCATTTTCACTTTTCAGAGACTTCCTTGCACAAGTTGTTCAATATGATAAACAATTTTTAATCATTGGCAATATTAATGCTATTACTTACAAAGAAACTTTTAAACTCATAGAAAACAATAAAGTTTGGATGGGGATAAATATGGGACGTGGTATTTCTGGATTTATCGTTCCAGACCACTATGAACTCTATGGGACAGAAACCACTATAAATGAACGTGGTGAAAGAATTGTTTCCCCTAATAACTGTTTATGGCTAACAAATTTAGATAATTTCAAAAGGCACGAGGACATTATTCTTACCAAAAAGTATAAAAATAATGAAGACCAATATTTAACCTACGATAATTACAACGGTATCAATATCAATAAAACAGTAGATATTCCTTATGATTATCGAGGAGTTATGGGAGTTCCAATAACTTTTCTTCATAAGTTTAATCCAAATCAATTTGAAATTGTTGGATTCCGAAAAGGAGATGACGGAAAAGATTTATCAATAAATGGTAAGAGCACTTATTTTAGGATATTAATTAAAAATAAGAAGTTTCAAACGACTAAATAGGCTGGTAGTATGATGAGTTTTACGAGCAAACAAATATCTAATTTTTTGGATGATAAAATTTTATTTCGATTTACAATTAACAGTAACAATACTATAAACTTCAACGAACGTGAAGCGATGTTTACTTTTGATCAAATTGAAAAAGTAATAAAAACTAATTTTGACTATTGGAAGATTGTTTCAGAAAAAGCACCATCTAATTATTATTCAAATTGGCAAATCATGAATAATAAGATAAATGGCATAAGGAAATTTCTTTCTGAGATTGACGACTTAAATACGGATACTATAAATAACTATCTTTATTATAACTTGTCAAGTAGTCGTGAAACTACTGAGCAAGGGAAGCTTGTTTACATACTATCAATTGATTCACCTATTGATAAAGATTTAGAAATTCGAAAAATAAAGAGTTTTGTTTCATTCTATATAGAGCAAACAACAGACAATCTTACAGAAGCGATAAGAAGTTACATCTATCTCTCTAAGAATATAAGTTCTATAGGCAATTATTTTTCAAGCTCTTATCCATACCAATTCTATCCGGCTCTGTATTTACTTAGAAAACAGTTCTCTAATATTAGGGAAAATATATTCGACTTTGAAAAAAATATTATATATCCATTAACCAGTAAGTTACAAGAAATTTCTGATAATTCTAATGAACAATATAAAGAAATTACCTCTTTTATCGAAAACAGATACAATGATATTCAACAACAATTTGATGATAAGGCCATAGAATTAAAAGAGTTTCAAAGCTCAATAAATCGTTGGCAAAAGGAAAAGAAAGATAAACTTGAACATTTAGAGGAGACTTATAAGAATAAACTATCATTGGAGGCACCCGAACAACTCTGGAATAAACGTGCTACAGAATATATAAAGCAGGCTAGAAATTGGACTATCATCCTTATTGTAACTGTACTAGCTTTAATTTTTACTTCGACAAAATTAATTACAGTTATACATAATTATTCTTTAGATATCATCAAAGAAATTCCTTTTCTTTCAGAATCATTCGTATTTATTTCTGTTATTTCTTTCTTTATCTATATAATTAGAATACTGGTAAAAATCGTAATGTCAAATCATCATTTAGCCACCGAATACAAACAGAAAGCAGCTTTAACTAGATTTTATCAATCTTTGACTTATGCTGGTACAAATATTGATAAAGAGGAAAGACTAATCATTATTAATTCATTATTTAGTAGAATTGATACAGGTCTTATTAAAGTAGATAACACAAATGATAACGAGGTAATTCTAGCAATTTTGTCTAAGAATATAAAATAAAAGGCTGAGCAAAAAGAATTTAAAGTCAAACAAACGCATATTGTCAAGTGTTGAAAAGACTCGATAATATGCGTTTTATTGCAGAAAATTTTACTTCTTTTTCTCCTAAAATTGAGTTTTTTTGCCATCTTCTTTAACTAAACAATAACTGGCGAATCGCTACCAAATCTTCCATATCCAAGTCGTTTTTTAAATAATAGACTGGCGTCTGTTCCTTCTTATGAATCGGGTTATTGGTAACCAGCAAATCATAATGCCGAGTACAATCATAGGCTTCAATGGTAATAAAACGATTGTATTCCAAATACCGTTTCAAAATGGCTGCCATCCTTGAAAAGACAAGAAAACCAGATGTCAAATCCAGACCAATCCGCATATGCTGGCCACCGTTTTCAGCCATATATTCGATTAACTGCAGCCATTCCCAGAGAATCTTCTTATCTAAATCTGTCCCCTGATGAAAGGCAGGTAGAGCATGAAAAATCTCCTCTGCTGTCTCTTTAAAATCATGTTCCATCAGTAAATAGGGATGACGATTCTCTAACTGGTACTTGTAGCGATCCTGTAAAATATAGCCCTTATAGAGGTAGACTTGAGCACAAAGCTGACTGAGTTCATAGGTGACATGGTCCTCTGTATAATCCCCCAGTAACTCCTCTTTCTTCATTTCTTGAATCAATTGCGTCAGTAAACCTGCCAACTGTCCTCCAAAACCAAGGATATACTCCATAGTATGAAGAGGAAGAATGCGATGAGATAGGAGGAAAGAGAAGAATATCATCATCTCCCCATCCTCAGTTCCGAGAGGGAGGTGTTGCCCAGCAAAAAAGGACGGAGCCTTTCGATGCAAACGAAGGTAGAAAATATTGTCAAAATACCCTCGCATTTTTTCTTCTATGACTTGAAACTGACAAGCATTGACCCGAAGACGTTGTTGACTGATATGAGCCCAGAGAACCAAGTCCAATTTCTGACCCGAAGACAAACTTGCACCGCAGATTTCTTCTAGTGTAGCAATTTCCTGCTTTCTCGCTGGTTTCTGCATGTGACCTTCCCACTCCTGACTAGACCAGACCTTGCGGAAAAGACAGAAATAGAAATAGCGAATCTGATGCTCTGGACCTCGCCAACGTCCATTTTGGATGGATAAATCAAATTCTGACAAAATCTGATTTAAACCAGCCAAGTGACGCCCAAGCGTAGCCTCGCTAATCATCAATTCTTGAGCCAGCTGATGGGCTAAAAATTGTTGGTGGTAGAGAAGATAGACCACAATCTGGTATTTAACAGCATTCTCCAAAAACAAGCTCCGAATATCTCTCCCCTTGGTAGCTGCACCGATCGACAGGCGCAGATTTTCATTTTCTAAGTGAATAGTCAACTCTAAACCACTATCCAAAGCCTTGTCATTGAGCAGGGTGACATATTTGGTTAGAGTTGCTTTTGAAAATCCTGTTTCTTCCATTACAGCCTTGACGGTCGTCTGAGACTCTTGTAATAGAAAGGAAAGGATTGAAAATTGACCACACTCGGCTTTCTCCATCAAATCTCCTAAATACATTTGTTACCCCTTTCATTTTCTACCTTAAGCATAGCATAAATCTTACAAATGCTGAAATAATCTGTTTCTCTTTTTATTTTCACGCTGATTTCCTAGTCCATTATCCTGAAAATCAGTAAACACACGGCTCCCTCTTTGGGCATTTTTATGCTAAAATAGTAGCTATGGATAAAATTATTAAAACTATATCAGAAAGCGGAGCCTTTCGTGCTTTTGTCCTTGATAGCACAGAAACCGTCCGTACTGCTCAAGAAAAACACAAAACCCAAGCTAGCTCAACTGTAGCGCTTGGTCGAACTCTTATCGCCAGCCAGATTCTCGCAGCCAATGAAAAAGGAAATACTAAACTAACAGTTAAGGTGCTGGGTTCTAGCTCTCTAGGGGCCATTATCACGGTCGCAGATACCAAGGGGAACGTCAAAGGCTATGTTCAAAATCCTGGCGTTGACATCAAAAAGACCGCAACTGGTGAAGTTCTAGTCGGACCTTTCGTTGGAAATGGTCAATTTCTCGTTATCACAGACTACGGCATTGGAAATCCTTATACTTCCTTGACCCCACTCATCTCTGGAGAGATTGGGGAAGACCTTGCTTTCTACCTAACAGAAAGCCAACAAACCCCTTCTGCAGTCGGCCTCAATGTCCTTTTGGACGAAGAAGACAAGGTTAAGGTTGCTGGTGGTTTCCTAGTTCAAGTCTTGCCGGGAGCCAAGGAAGAAGAGATTGCTCGCTTTGAAAAACGCATCCAAGAAATGCCAGCTATCTCTACTCTTCTCGAAAGCGACGACCATATCGAAGCCCTCCTCAAGGCTATCTACGGAGACGAAGCCTACAAGCGTCTTTCTGAAGAAGAAATCCGTTTCCAATGTGACTGTAGCCATGAACGCTTTATGAACGCTCTTGCCAGCCTTCCAAGCTCAGACTTACAGGAAATGAAAGAGGAAGACCACGGGGCAGAAATCACTTGTCAATTCTGCCAAACTACTTACAACTTTGATGAAAAGGACCTGGAGGAACTCATTCGTGACAAATCTTAATACACCTTTTATGATTGGCAATGTTGAGATTCCCAATCGTACCGTTTTAGCACCTATGGCTGGTGTCACCAACTCAGCCTTTCGTACCATCGCAAAAGAGCTCGGAGCTGGACTCGTTGTCATGGAAATGGTCTCTGACAAGGGAATCCAATACAACAACGAAAAAACCCTGCACATGCTTCATATCGACGAAGGCGAAAACCCTGTCTCTATCCAACTATTTGGTAGTGATGAAGACAGCCTCGCACGCGCAGCAGAATTCATCCAAGAAAACACCAAAACCAATATCGTCGATATCAACATGGGCTGCCCTGTCAACAAAATCGTGAAGAACGAAGCTGGCGCTATGTGGCTCAAGGATCCAGATAAGATTTACTCTATCATCAACAAGGTCCAATCTATCCTTGATATTCCACTTACTGTCAAGATGCGTACCGGCTGGGCTGACCCGTCTCTTGCAGTAGAAAATGCCCTCGCTGCTGAAGCAGCAGGTGTTTCTGCCCTCGCCATGCATGGCCGTACCCGTGAGCAAATGTATACAGGTCACGCAGACCTTGAGACCCTGCACAAGGTTGCCCAAGCTCTGACCAAGATTCCATTCATCGCCAACGGTGACATCCGTACAGTTCAAGAAGCCAAACAACGCATTGAAGAAGTCGGTGCTGATGCAGTCATGATTGGCCGCGCTGCCATGGGAAATCCCTACCTCTTCAACCAAATCAACCATTACTTTGAAACAGGAGAAATCCTACCTGATTTGACCTTTGAAGATAAGATGAAAATCGCCTACGAACATTTGAAACGATTGATTAACCTCAAAGGAGAAAACGTCGCAGTTCGTGAATTCCGTGGCCTCGCTCCTCACTATCTCCGTGGAACATCTGGCGCTGCCAAACTCCGTGGAACCATTTCGCAAGCTAGCACCCTAGCAGAGATTGAAGCCCTCTTGCAATTGGATAAGGCTTAATAGACCAAAACCCGTAACTCTCTTAAAGGTTACGGGTTTTTGACTGTAAAAATTCAAATACTAAGGGTTATTATTGACTCAAAGCAACACTGGAAACCTTGCCATCCGCTCCTGTTGTAATTTGGATGATTTTTCCTCCACCAATTTTGGCATTATACTTGCCATCATCAAGAGTATAAGAGTAGCCTCTGATAGAGTAGTTTTCTTTCTTTCCATCAGCAGATTCTACTGTGAATTGACCTCCTGATGAAACTGTGATGGTTTCGCCATTTGCTCCCTTCCAATTGCCCGCTGCAGCTGAGAAATCACCATCTACCATGGTTAAAACACCCTTGTAGCGTTTATTTTGCTCTGCTTGTTTGTCTTGAAGTTTGCGGTCAGTTGTAGGATCATAGCTTGATTGGTTAGACTGGGATTGAGGAGCCTGTTGAGTTGAAGGAGCCTGAGCAGGAGTTTGTTGACTAGCTGCCTGTTGAGTAGACACTTCTTGACCTTGTCTTTGCTCTGGTGCAGGTGCCACTTGTGATGGCCTTGCAGTTGCTGAAGATTGATCAGTAGATGCCTTGGCCTTTTCAGATGAAGCTGAAGTTGAGGACTTCTGAGTCTTGCTTTCTTTGCTAGAAGAGGCTGCTTTAGAGCTTGATGACTGGCTTATCTTAGCAGAACTGCTTGCTTGAGTTGTTTCCTTTTTATTTCCACAAGCTCCCAGTAGCAAGGTAGAAGCCAATACAGTTGCTACCATCAATTTGATATAGGTTTTCTTTTTCATTTTTCTACTCCTTTGTAATATTTTAGAAATATAAAGAAATCTTTTTGTAATGGAATTGTAACATTTAGATTTAAATATGTCAATAATTTATTTAAACTATTTTAAAAATCTCACATAATTTAAACACCTTTACTCCTCCTACTCTTCTATTCGTAATCTAATAGAAAAAACAGAGAAAAATTCCTATTTTGTTTAAAATTTTTTAAATCGCTCTTATTTAATCGCTTACATATTTAGCTGCAAAGGAATATAATAACAGTGAAATAGAATATAGGAAGTGCACTCTTATACTAAATAAGTATTTCAAGTATCTTCCTTGGTTGATTTTGGGAGCAATTGGTTCCTATAAATCCGCAACTCACTATGGCAAAACTTCGTTTGATATCTTCTATCTGACCACAGTCTTTATGATTTTCTATATAGCTTTGTTATTCCTACACGAAAAATATCTCAAGTATCGATACAAAGACTTTTTACTCACATGTTGAGCAATTCTAAGAAAGATAACTATCCCTAAAAACAGTCGCAACAGCAAAGCAAACTAATAAAGGCAAACAAAGAGGTCAGGAACTTTATCCCGACCTCGTTTTTTATTTCAATCGATAGGTTTTTCTTGGTTTCTTTTTAGGCACTCGTTTGAGTCCAACTTCTTCTACATATTCTCCGTATTTTACGAGAAAGTTATTGCTGACGATTGGACGACCGGGGTTGATGAGATTGACCAGTTCAGTCCCTTCGTAGACAGTGAACTCCTCCTCCAGCAGATAAAGGAAGGTCGGATTCCAGTCGAGACGGCCTTGGATTCGTTTGATAGACTCTTGAATAATGGCATAATGGTCAAAAGCGAAGGCTTGTTCCTCCAACTCCACTCCCTCTAGGTAGCATTTGCCTGTCTGAAAATCGACATCTACAAAAAACACATCCTTGGCATCGTCTCCTGCTTGAACCAGTTCTAATGCACGACTAGGCAAATAAACCAAGTGGGCAATGGTCACTGTCCAGCCCCGTGGATCACGGCCGGGAGTCGATACGGTCATCAATTGCTCAATTTTTTCCAAAGGAAGATCGAGATTGACTTCTTCTCTCACCTCACGCTGACAGGCATGCGCAGCATCTTCGCCCTTGTTCATAAATCCTCCAACCAGAGCCAAACAATTTTGATATGGATGAGCCTTGCGACGAATTAATAAGAGCTTGATTTTTCCTTCGACAAAGCAGTAGGCTACCATATCCACCGTTACACTTGGTTTTTCGTATTGAGGGAGTTCCTGCTTGTGGTACCAGTCTAAAAATTCTTCCTGACTAGCATGAATTTCAAAATATTCTTTTTCCATCCCTGCTGGAATCATCGTGTCCGTCATTTTATGCCTCCTTACGAACTGCCTTGGTCCATTGGTACCAACCTACTAGACTATTGAGAGTGTAAACCCAGTACATCCCTTGGATGTGGATATTTTCACCCCACCAGAGATAAATACTAAAGAGATTGGTTGCAATCCAGAAAATCCATTGCTCACGATAGAGACGGGTCATCAAGAGCTGACCGACACCATTGGTCGCATCGGTAACACTATCACGGAAAGGGCGAGCACTATGGATGCTTTGATAAGCCAAGCCCATACCAATCCAAATGATAGCAGTCAAGACCAAGTACTTGAGCCAATCAAAAATAGATAATTTCTTAGCTTCAAAATGAGATTCTTCTGCTTTTCCTTGGTCATTAATACGGTTGGACAGCCAAGCATAGAGGCCAATCGGCTGCATGACAAAGAAGTAAACGGTCGTCAAGACTTCGCCATAAAAAGTCGCATCCATGGCCAAAATCAAATAGATAGCAGAGTTAATAGCCCCAAAGAGATAATTGCTTGCACGACCTTCTGCTACCAAGATAACACAGACAATCCCAGTCCAAGATGCAAACAAGCTTAACCAGTCATGACTATCTATATTTTGAGTGAATTCCAAGATAAAGGGAACACTTGACAAGGCGATGAGATACAACCACTGGAAGAGGCTACGACCGACAAAGAGATCTTTCCAGAGCAAGTGCATGATTCCTGCAAAACCGATTTTGCGAGCTTCTGCATGAACATTTTTAAAGTTTTCGATAAATTGTGTGATTTTTTCAGTTAGTTTTTTCATATGTTTCTCCTAATCTGCTTGGTAAATGGCATCAATAGCCACTTTTGCTGCTTCATAATTTCCTAGATAATCCTCAGCTAGATAAACTAGTGGAATGTTTGCTAAGTAGCGCTCCCTCATCTGATCCAAATGTTGTGAAAAACTATGACGAATATGGTCTTCTGCCATGGTCATATCTCTAAATCCGTCATTGACATAGGAACCGACAGGTTGCACAAAGAGAATCAAGTCCCATTTCTCCTTAGCCAAGATCGAGGCAAAGAGATTATCAAAAGTCTCTCCCGATAAGTCCCCTCTATCCTCAGTCTCCATGTAATAATCATAGTAGCCCTTGGTTACTAAGGAGTTGGTGTCTGCTATCACCAGTCCCCTATTGGCATTACTGTCAATTAACTTAGAGGTCTGGTCATACTGCCCCAACAGGAGATAATAGTAATCCTTTGGAGTCAATTCATCATCGCGGACATTGTTTTTGATCTGGTACTCACGTGTGTATTCCAGACTGACGGGTGCATCGTAATACCTAGCCAAATCCTTGGCCAGAGTGGTCTTCCCATTACTGGCACTTCCCATAATCAACACTTTCTTTGTAAACTGACGTCGGAAGGGTTGAGCGATATATTTCCAATATTTGCTTGGATTTTCTCGAATCATAGTCGCTGAGATACCAAATTTTCTTTCTTGCAAGACAGTCTCAAAACCACGATTTGATAATTCTTGCTGGTAATCTGCTTCTCCCACAAAGAAGATTAGTTCTTGCTGGGTTTCATCATAGGAAATCTCCGCTAACATTTGGTTCAACCACTCCTGCCAACCCATAGGATAACGGGGAAGATTGGTCTCATCTAACTTACAAACCGAGGTCAACTCGTCATCACCAAAGGCCTCTCGGATATAGCGAAACCTTTTTTGAAGCGTTAAGCCTACCTGTTCCCCTATATCTCCCTCGTAGCCTGAAACGACAAGCCAGACCTGGTCACACTGCCGCTTGGCTCGCTGGATTAGATCGATATGACCTTGATGAAGCGGAGCAAATGTCCCAAATATCACTGCTGTTTTCTTTTTCATAAACGCATTACCTTTTTATAGTTTTTGATATTTTCATTATCTATGTTTTTATTATAAACTATATTTTTGTTTTGTCAATAGTTTTTATCATTTTTATAAAAACATTGCGAAAAAGAGAACCAATGAAAGTTCTATAATGAAGTTAGCCACCCAGCCCTCCTAAAAATTAGATGTTTTAACTAGCTTATAGCTAGCCCTCGATTTCATTTGATAAGAGGCTTGATGCTGTTAGGCTGACAAGCCAAGGCTAAGATTAGCTTTGGTTTAGCTGACAAAACTGCTTCAAGGGTTCCTCTTGTCAAATGAAAGCTCTTCTAGGCATAAGAAAACACCTCTGTGTTATACTTGTTGTTCAACCACAAACACAAGAAAGGCACAGAGATGAAAAACCATTATACTACAAAAGCCAAACATTTGACAATCGATAGCCGTCGTTTAATCGAACGATGGAAAAAGGAAGGGAAATCAAATAGAGAAATCGCCTCTTTACTTGGAAAAGCTCCTCAAACTATCCATACTGAAATCAAGCGTGGGACAGTCCGACAATGTCTTGGAAAAGGACGCTTTAAAGAGGTTTATTCTGCCGACTATGCTCAACAGTCTTATGAAAATAATCGCAAGCGCTCGGTCAAGAAATCAAGATTGACCAAGGAACTAAAGGAAAAGATTCTCCACTATCATAACCAAAAATTTTCGCCTGAAATGATGGTCAAGGCTAAGGGCGTTAACGTGGGAATTTCTACCATCTACTACTGGATCCATCATGGAAAATTAG
>NZ_VMMQ01000027.1:15973-29301 GCF_013277295.1 Streptococcus sp. 477 | reverse complement strand
AGATGTTTTTTGATTTTAGTCCAGTATAAAATATACATAGAAAAAGCGCATAATCCTTAAAATAAGCTGAAATCTAGTGAAAATGTACGGTAAACAATTGAAAAACTAGTCTATAAAGTGGTACAATAGTAGAAAAATACTATAGTAAGAATCACTCTTATTTTAGCGAAAAATTACAGAAATGAATGGTTTTTCTTGATGAAACAGAGAAAAGAATTGTACCTTTTTCTTGGTCGGACAGCCTTGTATTTTCTTATCTTTCTAGGGCTGCTTTACTTCTTTAGCTATCTTGGTCAGGGTCAAGGAAGCTTTATCTATAATGAATTTTAACTTGAAGGAGAATTCCTATTGTGTCAAATAAACCAATAGTAGATATGATTGAAACCATTGAGCATTTTGCTCAGACACAGCCTAGCTATCCTGTCTATAATGTTTTGGGGCAGGAACACACTTATGGCGATTTAAAGGCTGATTCGGATAGTTTGGCTGCAGTCATTGACCAACTAGGCTTGCCTGAGAAGTCTCCTGTGGTTGTTTTTGGTGGCCAAGAATATGAAATGTTGGCAACCTTTGTAGCGCTGACTAAGTCAGGTCATGCCTACATTCCAATTGATAGCCATTCGGCCTTGGAGCGAGTTTCGGCTATTTTAGAAATAGCAGAGCCAAGCTTGATTATTGCCATCTCAGACTTTCCCTTGAAGCAGGTTTCTACACCAATGATGACTCTAGCTCAGGTTCAAGAGGCCTTTGCTCAAGGGAATAACTATGAAATCACGCATCCAGTCAAGGGCGATGATAACTACTACATTATCTTTACTTCTGGTACGACTGGTAAGCCTAAGGGAGTGCAGATTTCCCATGATAACCTCCTCAGCTTTACCAACTGGATGATTACAGATAAGGAATTTGCGACGCCAAGTCGTCCGCAAATGCTGGCCCAGCCACCTTATTCTTTTGATCTGTCTGTCATGTACTGGGCACCGACCTTGGCACTGGGTGGTACACTTTTTGCCCTCCCTTCAGCCATTACTCAGGACTTTAAGCAACTTTTTGCGGCTATCTTTTCATTGCCAATCGCTATCTGGACTTCAACACCATCCTTTGCGGATATGGCCATGTTATCAGAAGACTTTAATAGTGAGAAAATGCCTGGCATCACGCATTTCTACTTTGATGGTGAAGAATTGACGGTCAAAACAGCGCAAAAACTGCGTGAGCGATTCCCAAATGCCCGTATTATCAATGCCTACGGCCCAACAGAAGCGACAGTAGCATTGTCAGCTGTTGCTGTGACAGACGAGATGTTGGCGACTCTCAAACGCCTACCAATCGGCTATACCAAGGCTGATTCTCCAACCTTTATCATTGACGAGGACGGCAATAAATTGCCAAATGGTCAACAGGGAGAAATCATTGTTTCTGGACCAGCTGTTTCAAAAGGTTATATGAACAATCCTGAAAAAACAGGGGAAGCCTTCTTTGAATTTGAAGGACTGCCAGCCTATCACACAGGTGATGTGGGAACCATGACAGATGAGGGCTTGCTTCTCTACGGTGGACGCATGGACTTCCAGATTAAGTTCAACGGTTACCGCATTGAGCTAGAAGATGTCTCTCAAAATCTTAATAAGTCTCGCTATATTGAGTCTGCTGTAGCTGTGCCACGTTATAATAAAGACCACAAGGTGCAAAATCTATTGGCCTATGTCATCTTAAAAGATGGTGTTCGTGAGCAGTTTGAGCGTGATATCGATATTACCAAGGCAATTAAGGAAGACTTGACAGATATTATGATGTCCTACATGATGCCGTCTAAATTCCTTTATCGAGACAGTTTGCCACTGACTCCAAATGGAAAAATTGACATCAAAGGATTGATTAACGAGGTGAATAAGAGATGATGGAGTTCTTTCAACAGCTTCCTCATTTAGAGCCATACGGAAATCCTCAGTATTTTGTCTATGTGATTGCTGCAACCTTGCCCATCTTTATCGGTCTCTTTTTCAAGAAACGCTTTGCCTGGTATGAAGTGCTGGTTAGCCTCTTCTTTATCGTCACCATGTTGGTAGGTGGGAAGACCAATCAGTTGATTGCCTTGGGTATTTACCTTTGCTGGGAAATATTGCTCCTGCTTTTCTACAAGCATTATCGAAAAAGCAAGGATGGCAAGTGGGTCTTCTACTTAGTTAGTTTTCTGTCCCTACTTCCGATTATCTTTGTCAAGGTGCAACCAGCTATCAATGGAACGCAGTCTTTGCTTGGATTTTTGGGAATTTCTTATCTGACCTTTCGTTCGGTTGGGATTATCATCGAGCTGAGAGATGGAGTGATTAAGGATTTTACCCTCTGGGAATTCCTCCGTTTCCTTCTCTTCATGCCGACTTTTTCAAGTGGTCCAATCGATCGCTTTAAGCGATTTAATGAAAATTATCAGGCCATTCCTGAGCGGGATGAGTTGATGGATATGCTGGATGAATCTGTTCGCTATATCATGTGGGGCTTTTTGTACAAGTTTATCCTAGCTCATGTTTTAGGAGAAACCTTGTTGCCTCCTTTGAAGAATCTAGCCTTGCAGTCAGGTGGCTTCTTTAACCTCTATGCCTTGGCAGTTATGTATACATTTGGTCTGGAACTCTTCTTTGACTTTGCAGGTTATTCTATGTTTGCTTTAGCCATTTCAAATTTGATGGGAATTCGTAGCCCTATCAACTTTAACAAACCTTTTTTATCAAGGGATTTAAAGGAATTTTGGAATCGCTGGCATATGAGTCTGTCCTTCTGGTTCCGTGACTTTGTCTTTATGCGAATGGTCATGGTGTTAACCAGAAAGAAGGTCTTTAAAAATCGTAATGTAACCTCAAGTGTGGCCTATATTGTAAATATGCTGATTATGGGATTTTGGCACGGTGTGACCTGGTACTATATCGCCTATGGACTCTTTCATGGGATTGGACTGGTTATCAATGACGCTTGGATTCGCAAGAAAAAAACGCTCAATAAGGAACGGAAAAAAGCAGGGAAGCCTGCTCTACCTGAGAATCGCTGGATTCAGTTGCTTGGCATGGTTGGCACCTTCCATGTCGTCATGCTGTCATTCTTAATCTTTTCTGGATTCTTGAATGATTTATGGTTTAAAAAATAAAAGGAAATAAAATATGGATATCAAATCAGAAGTTATCGAAATTATTGATGAGTTGTTTATGGAAGATGTTTCTGACATGATGGATGAAGATCTTTTTGATGCAGGTGTCTTGGATAGTATGGGAACGGTTGAATTGATTGTGGAGATTGAGAACCGTTTTGACATTCGTGTCCCTGTAACAGAGTTTGGTCGCGACGACTGGAATACAGCTAATAAAATCATAGCTGGCATTGTGGAGCTACAAAATGCTTAAACGCTTATGGATGATCTTCGGACCGGTCTTGATAGCTGGTTTGTTGGTTTTTCTGCTCATTTTCTTTTATCCTACTGAGATGCGTCATAATCTAGGAGCTGAAAAGCGTTCAGCAGTGGCTACTACTATCGATAGTTTTAAGGAGCGCAGTCAAAAGGTCAGAGCACTATCTGATCCAAATACACGTTTTGTTCCCTTCTTTGGCTCTAGTGAATGGCTTCGTTTTGACGGTGCTCATCCTGCGGTATTAGCTGAGAAATACAATCGCTCCTACCGTCCTTATCTTTTAGGACAGAGGGGAGCTGCATCGCTTAACCAGTATTTTGGAATGCAACAGATGTTGCCACAACTGGAGAATAAACAAGTTGTGTATGTTATCTCACCTCAGTGGTTCAGTAAAAATGGCTATGAGCCAGCAGCCTTCCAGCAGTATTTTAATGGAGACCAGTTGACCAGTTTTCTGGAACATCAATCTGGAGATCAGGCTAGCCAATATGCGGCGACTCGCTTACTACAGCAGTTTCCCAACGTAGCTATGAAGGATTTGGTTCAGAAGTTGGCAAGCAAAGAAGAATTGTCGACGGCAGACAATGAGACGATTGAATTATTGGCTCGGTTTAATGAACGCCAGGCTTCCTTTTTTGGACAGTTTTCAGTTAGAGGCTATGTTAATTATGGTAAGCATGTAGTTAAGTATTTAAAGACCTTGCCAGACCAGTTTTCTTATCAAGCAATAGAAGATGTTGTCAAATCAGATGCAGAAAAGAATACTTCCAATAATGATCTGGGAATGGAGAATGATTTCTATAATAAGCAGATTAAGAAGGATTTGAAGAAATTAAAGGATTCTCAGAAAAACTTCACCTATCTCAAGTCGCCAGAGTATAATGACCTGCAGTTAGTTTTAACCCAGTTTTCTAAATCCAAGGTAAACCCGATTTTTATCATTCCACCTGTTAATAAAAAATGGATGGATTATGCTGGTCTACGAGAGGATATGTACCAACAAACGGTGCAGAAGATTCGCTACCAGTTAGAGAGTCAAGGTTTTACCAATATAGCAGATTTTTCTAAGGATGGCGGGGATCCTTTCTTTATGAAGGATACCATCCACCTTGGTTGGTTGGGTTGGTTAGCTTTTGACAAGGCAGTTGATCCTTTCCTATCCAATCCCACACCAGCTCCGGCTTACCATCTGAATGAGCGCTTTTTCAGCAAAGATTGGGCGACTTATGATGGAGATGTCAAGGAATTTCAGTAGATGAATGACAGAAGAGTTCAAGAATGAAGCCTATTTTCACGTTTTTTCTTGACTCTTTTTTTGCTTGTGATATAATTAACTGGTAAACAAAATTCAACAGAATAGTATTTTTCTCTTAAAAAAGAGAAGTTCAAAAGGAAAGGAGTCAGATATGAGACAGCTAGCGAAGGATATTGATGCTTTTTTGAATGAGGTGATTTTGCAGGCAGAAAATCAGCATGAAATTTTAATAGGTCATTGTACTAGCGAGGTAGCTCTGACCAATACCCAGGAGCATATCCTCATGCTCTTGTCGGAGGAATCTTTAACAAATTCAGAATTGGCACGTCGCCTCAATGTCAGTCAGGCGGCAGTTACCAAGGCCATTAAGTCTTTGGTCAAGGAAGGGATGTTGGAAACATCTAAAGATCCTAAGGATGCGCGTGTGGTTTTTTATCAGTTGACTGACTTGGCTCGTCCAATCGCTGAGGAGCATCATCATCACCATGAGCATACACTTTTAACCTATGAA
Source organism: Streptococcus sp. 477 (assembly GCF_013277295.1). Lineage (NCBI taxonomy): Bacteria > Bacillati > Bacillota > Bacilli > Lactobacillales > Streptococcaceae > Streptococcus > Streptococcus sp. 477. The sequence goes on along the minus strand of NZ_VMMQ01000027.1, from coordinate 24,134 downwards.
CAAGTGGCGACTCAGTTTACTCCAAATGAACAAAAAGTGATCCAGCGGTTTTTGACTGCTTTAGTAGGAGAAATCAAATAATGAGATATATTACGGTAGAGGATTTATCCTTCTATTATGATAAGGAGCCCGTTCTTGAACATATCAATTATAGTGTTGATAGTGGGGAATTTGTTACCTTGACGGGGGAGAATGGGGCGGCTAAGACGACACTGATCAAAGCCAGTCTTGGAATTCTTCAGCCACGCATTGGAAAGGTGACCATTTCAAAGACAAATACTCAGGGAAATAAATTGAGAATAGCCTATCTTCCCCAGCAGATTGCCAGTTTTAATGCTGGTTTTCCAAGTACGGTTTATGAATTTGTCAAGTCGGGTCGCTATCCGAGAAAAGGCTGGTTCCGTCGCTTGAATGCTCATGATGAGGAGCATATCAAGGCTAGTCTGGACTCAGTTGGCATGTGGGAACATCGAGACAAACGCTTGGGTTCTCTATCTGGGGGACAAAAGCAGCGAGCGGTGATTGCGCGCATGTTTGCTTCGGATCCAGATGTGTTTATCCTAGATGAGCCGACAACGGGGATGGATGCAGGAAGTAAAAATGAATTTTACGAACTCATGCACCACAGCGCCCATCATCATGGCAAGGCTGTTTTGATGATTACCCATGACCCTGAAGAAGTTAAGGACTATGCGGACCGCAATATCCATCTAGTCCGTAACCAAGACTCACCATGGCGTTGTTTCAACGTTCATGAGAATGACCAGGAGGTGGGCCATGCTTAGTTTATTATCTTATGACTTTATGCAACGCGCCTTTCTGGCGGTTATTGCTATGAGTCTTTTCTCGCCAGTTCTTGGAACCTTCCTTATCTTGCGTCGTCAGAGTTTGATGAGTGATACTCTTAGCCACGTCTCGCTGTCGGGTGTAGCTTTTGGTCTGGTTCTGGGGATTTCTCCGACTGTTTCTACGATTGCCATTGTCTTGATTGCGGCGGTCTTTCTGGAGTATCTCCGTACGGTTTACAAGAGCTTTATGGAAATCGGGACAGCTATCCTCATGTCAACAGGTCTGGCTGTTTCTCTGATTGTCATGAGCAAGGGTAAAAGCTCCAGTTCTATGAGTTTGGACCAGTACCTTTTTGGTTCGATCGTGACTATCAGTGAAGAGCAGGTCATTTCCCTCTTTGTCATTGCGGCGGTTGTCTTGATTTTGACCTTCCTCTTCCTTCGTCCGATGTATATCCTGACCTTTGATGAGGATACGGCCTTTGTGGATGGCTTGCCAGTTCGTACCATGTCCATTCTTTTTAACATGGTGACAGGGGTGGCCATTGCCCTTATGATTCCTGCTGCGGGAGCTCTTCTGGTATCGACTATCATGGTCTTGCCAGCTAGTATTGCCCTGCGTCTGGGGAAAAACTTTAAATCGGTTATGCTGTTAGCCAGTGCTATTGGATTTTTGGGAATGGTAGCAGGACTTTACATTTCCTACTATGCAGAAACACCTGCAAGTGCAAGTATTACCATTATTTTTGTAACTGTTTTCTTACTAATTAGTTTAGTAAGACGTTTTATCAAATAGGAGACTAAGATGAAAAAAATTAGCTTATTGCTAGCCAGTTTATGTGCCTTGTTTTTAGTGGCTTGTTCCAATCAAAAACAGGCAGATGGCAAACTCAATATCGTGACAACCTTTTACCCTGTCTATGAATTTACCAAGCAAGTCGCAGGAGATACTGCTAATGTAGAACTCCTCATCGGTGCTGGTACAGAACCCCATGAATACGAACCGTCTGCCAAGGCAGTTGCCAAAATCCAAGATGCAGATACCTTCGTTTATGAAAATGAAAACATGGAAACTTGGGTTCCTAAATTGCTAGATACTTTGGATAAGAAAAAAGTGAAAACCATCAAGGCGACAGGCGATATGTTGCTCTTGCCAGGTGGTGAGGAAGAAGAGGGAGACCATGACCATGGAGAAGAAGGCCATCACCATGAGTTTGACCCCCATGTTTGGTTATCACCAGTTCGTGCCATTAAACTAGTAGAGCACATCCGTGACAGCTTATCGGCAGATTATCCTGATAAAAAAGAGACCTTTGAAAAGAACGCATCTGCCTATATCGAAAAATTGCAAACATTGGATAAGGCTTATGCAGAAGGCTTGTCTCAAGCCAAACAAAAGAGCTTTGTGACTCAGCACGCAGCTTTTAACTACCTTGCCTTGGACTACGGTCTCAAGCAAGTATCAATCTCAGGTCTCTCACCAGATGCAGAGCCATCAGCTGCACGTCTGGCAGAATTGACAGAGTACGTCAAGAAAAATAAAATCGCCTATATCTACTTTGAAGAAAATGCCTCACAAGCCCTTGCTAACACACTTTCAAAAGAGGCAGGTGTCAAAACAGATGTCCTTAATCCTTTAGAAAGTCTGACAGAAGAGGACACCAAGGCGGGAGAAAATTACATCTCTATCATGGAGAAAAACCTCAAGGCTTTGAAACAAACAACGGACCAAGAAGGTCCAGCAATCGAGCCTGAAAAGGCAGAGGATACCAAGACAGTTCAAAATGGTTACTTTGAGGATGCAGACGTCAAGGACCGCACCTTGAGTGACTATGCAGGTAACTGGCAATCAGTTTATCCTTTCCTTGAAGATGGAACTTTTGATCAAGTCTTTGACTACAAGGCTAAGTTGACTGGTAAGATGACTCAGGCTGAGTACAAGGCCTACTATACAAAAGGCTATCAGACAGATGTGACTAAGATTAATATTACTGATAACACTATGGAATTTGTTCAAGGTGGACAAAGTAAGAAATATACTTATAAGTATGTTGGAAAGAAAATCTTAACTTACAAGAAAGGTAATCGTGGTGTGCGCTTCCTCTTTGAAGCGACAGATGCGGACGCTGGACAGTTCAAGTATGTTCAGTTTAGTGACCACAATATCGCCCCAGTTAAGGCAGAACATTTCCATATCTTCTTTGGAGGCACCAGCCAAGAAGCCCTCTTTGAAGAAATGGATAACTGGCCAACCTACTACCCAGATAACCTATCTGGACAAGAAATCGCCCAAGAAATGTTGGCACATTGATTAGAAACCGACTAGTTCATAGGAGCTAGTTGGTTTTTTGATACTAGATGGCTAACTTCATTATAGACCTTTCCAGAACTTTAAAAAATAAATAAAACTCTTGAAATATCTGGATCTGTATGTTAGAATAATTTTATCGGATAAGGTTCATTAGAACACCAAAGCCCCTAACTACTGCCATAGTTAAGGGGTGTTTTGGTATATTCTACAGGAATAGAAAAAGACCCTCTAAACTTTGTAGAGAGCCTTAAAAAATCAAAATAAAAAGATACCCCCCAGCACATAGGAATGCTCAACCTTTCAGTCTACCCCATTCTGGGACCCAGCGTTTATCCTTCACAAGTTATCTTATTGAGTCCATTATATCACACTTATGGAAAATGTAAGAAATTTGTATAGTATTTTTAAATGAATTGATGAAAAATCAAATACCTTTCAGAACTAAGGAACTTTAAATAATAAATAAAACTCTTGAAATATCTGGACCTGTATGTTAGAATAAAATCGATAGGCAAGGTTCATTAGAACACCAAATCCCTTAACTAGTGCGATAGTTAAGGGGTGTTTTGGTATATTCTACAGGAATATATAATCCTAGTTTTCTAATTTGCTCTTTGATTTTTGTTGAGTATAAACATTTTAACAAAAAAGTTAGTCTTTAATAAAAGAAGCGATATAGTGATATTAGAAATTCTCTTGTAATTCTGATATGTCTGCGTATTTTTCGTAAGTTACCTGTTTAGTAATCAGATGTCAGTTAAGGGTTTGATGTTTTATAAAAGAAAATTATGGAGGAAGGGAAATCCGACTTTATAAACTAAACTGTAAAAAACGGCAAATTTGACAAATGAATAAGAAAAAAATAAAAAGCAACTGTTTTTATTAAAAAGATTGCTTAATAGTTAGATTGGAGGGAAGAAAAATATGAAAAATTTAAGTCAACGACTTGTTGATAAAAGTGTTGAGGCCTTTATTATGGGGCTGGAAATTTACAACAAGCCTACAATCAAATATCGTATTGAAGGATTCAGTTTTTTCATATGTAATGCTTGGGAGTTGATGTTGAAGTCTGAAATGCTAAATAGAAATCTATCAATCTATTTTAAGGATAATCCAGATAGAACTCTCAGCCTTGAAAATGTTATCAAGAAAATTTATTCCGATGATAGTACACGAATTCGACTAAATCTGGAGCGTATTATTGAGCTTAGAAATATCAGCACACATTATATTACAGAGGATTACGAACTAAAGTACGCTCCACTATTTCAAGCGTGTGTACTTAACTATGTCAATGAACTTCAGAGATTTCATGGTAGAGACATCACTGAGACCATTGCACAAAATTTCCTAACTATATCAGCAAGTTATGAGCCTCTGACAAATGAACAAATCAGACTAAAATACCCAGCGGAAATTGCAGAAAAGTTTATTCAGCAAGCAAATGCTATAGATGTTCTTGTTTCTGAGTATAATTCAGATAAATTTGCAATCGGTGTAAAACAAAACCTATACATCACAAAGAAAAAGTCTGAAGCTGACTTCGTTGTCTCAATTGCAAATCAATCTCCCTCTCAAGTAGCAATAGTAAAAGATTTAAAAGATCCATCAGAGACTCACAAATATTCATACGGGAATATCATCTCAGTTGTAAATGATCGATTAAACAAGAAGAATATCAAATTAAATTATAAATCTGGTTTCAATCAATATGTTCTAACCTTAATCATTGATTTCTATTCAATAAAAACTGACGAGAAATTTGCATATTGCCATAAAATAGGTAAGTCTGAGCACTATACCTATTCACAGCAATTTGTTGACTTTATCATTACAGAAATAGAAAAAGACCCTCTAAACTTTGTAGAGAGCCTTAAAAAATCAAAATAAAAAGATAACCCCAGGCACATAGGAATGCTCAACCTTTCAGTCTACCCCATTCTGGGACCCAGCGTTTATCCTTCACAAGTTATCTTATTGAGTTCATTATATCACACTTATGGAAAATGTAAAGAAATTTGTATAGTATTTTTAAATGAATTGATGAAAAATCAAATACCTTTCAGAACTAAGGAACTTTAAATAATAAATAAAACTCTTGAAATATCTGGGCTTATATGCTAGAATGTAGTTAATGGATAAGGTTCATTAGAACACCAAATCCCCTAACTAGTGCCATAGTTAAGGGCTTTTTTGACGTATCTTAGCGATTTAACGGGTGTTGATAGGCTAGTCAGTCGGTCTACTTCTTACCATCTAGCCATTTGCAAACGAAATACAAGATGATTCCAGCTATGACGTCTGCTATAATAGTAAGAGCGAGCTCTGGGATAAGGCTCATTAGTTTCACCTCCTCTCACGAACCCATAGGAACGTAATCGGTAACCGATGACAAAAGTATTATACCACACTAAATTTAGATCATCAAGGTCACTTAATGCTTGAACTATTGTAGATTATATGCTAGAATATAGTTAATTGATAAGGTTCATTAGAACACCAAAGCCCCTAACTATTGCCGTAGTTAAGGGCTTTTTTGACGTATCTTAGCGATTTAACGGGTGTTTATAGGCTAGTCACTCGGTCTACTCCTTACTATCTAGCCATCTGCAGACGAAATACAAGATAATTCCAGCTATAACATCCGCTATAATAGTAAGAGCGAGCTCTATGATAAGGCTCATTAGTTTCACCTCCTCTCACGAACCCATAGGAACGTAATCGGTAACCGATGACAAAAATAGTATACCACAATAAATTTATATCATCAAGGTCACTTAATGCTTGAAATATAGGGTCTAGGCGACAAAGTCTTTAAAATCAGAAAAACGTATAGTATCAGATGTATAAAAGCTTGATGTTATATCAATTAAAAAAGTGGATAGGAAAGTTTTCTGATTATCAGAATTCCTTCCTATCCACTTTTTGAAGATTGTAAGTTAACCTTAGTTTATATAGAATCAGCTTATTTGTTTTATTTATTAAAACCTTGCAAAGCCTTTTGGCGTTCTTCCACTTGACCTTTAGCATCCAATTTATTGCCAGCGTAGACAGCTGTTTCCCATGATCCGTACATTGGATTTGGGAAGATGATGAATTTTTCACCGAATTCTTTTTGCAATTCTTCAAGTTGTTTATCACGGTCAGATTCAGAAATCTTCGAAAAATCTGCAAAGTCTACGAGGTTATCACCAAATAGTAATACTAGATTAGTTTTCTCTTGAACTGCTTGGCGACGCCCTTCTTTGGATTTTACACCACTTTCTAAGAGCATGAGGTGATCACGCCCTTGTACAGGGATTCCTTCGTTTTCTAGATTTTTAATCGTAGCATCTATTTGATTAACTGAGCGGTCAGAAATATAGTAAATTTGGATGCCGTTTTGATTGGCAAATTGAAGAAACGTCTTGGCTCCTGGGACGGCTTTTGCTGCAGCTTTTTGAACCCAAATATCCCAATTTTCAGGTGTGAATGCTGTTCCGTCTTTGATATTTTGAACTTGATAAGGACTATTATCTAAGACTGTTTCATCTAAGTCCAAAATGATTGAATAAGGCTTGTCTGATTCTGTTTTCAGTAATTCCTTTAGACGATCTGTGGCAACATTATAACCTTGTAGATACAAGGCTTTGGTTTCAGCTGATTTTTGATACCAAAGGGTTGACATAGTATTTTCTCTTGACCGTAGTTGGTCATATGTCATTGTAATCTGATTATCAGATGAGCTCTTATTGCTTGTCTGTGTTTCTGTAGACTTTGTTGCACAACTAGATAATAAGACGACAGATGCAAGTGCAGAAAGGATTGTAACAGTAGTTTTTGCTGATTTCATGAAATATCTCCTATTCATTAATTTCATAAATAGTATAGCACGAGAGAAAAGTTAAGGCAAGTCATTCTCTGACTATGGATGAAGATTCTATAGAAGTTAATGCAGTGAAAAAAAGAGATTACTAACTTGAAATGCAGTTTCACCTCTAATTATTGACATTTCAGGAAAAATCGCAGTAAAAACGGCACAGCCTTCTTTAAATGTGATATAATACTAGAAAAATACTTGTGGAGGTTCCATTATGGCAATATTTTTCATGATTTTTCTGATTGTTTGTGTGCTCCTATTGGTGATAGTCACACTGAGTACAGTTTATGTGGTTCGTCAGCAGTCGGTGGCGATTATTGAACGCTTTGGGAAATACCAAAAGGTTTCCAACAGCGGTATTCATATTCGCTTGCCTTTTGGGATTGACTCGATTGCAGCACGCATTCAGTTGCGCTTGCTGCAAAGTGATATTGTGGTTGAGACCAAGACCAAGGACAATGTGTTCGTGATGATGAATGTAGCGACTCAGTACCGTGTCAATGAGCAGAGCGTGACAGATGCCTACTATAAACTCATGCGTCCAGAATCTCAGATTAAATCTTATATCGAAGATGCTCTTCGCTCTTCTGTTCCCAAATTAACCTTGGACGAATTGTTTGAGAAAAAAGATGAGATTGCCCTTGAAGTTCAACACCAAGTAGCAGAAGAAATGACCACTTACGGCTACATTATCGTGAAAACCTTGATTACTAAGGTGGAGCCAGATGCAGAAGTTAAGCAATCCATGAATGAAATCAATGCGGCGCAACGCAAACGGGTCGCAGCGCAAGAATTGGCAGAAGCCGATAAGATTAAAATTGTCACTGCAGCTGAAGCCGAAGCAGAAAAAGACCGCCTTCATGGTGTGGGGATTGCCCAACAACGTAAGGCGATTGTGGATGGATTGGCAGAATCTATCACCGAACTCAAGGAAGCCAATGTTGGCATGACAGAAGAACAAATCATGTCCATCCTTTTGACCAACCAGTATTTGGATACCTTGAACACCTTTGCCTCTAAAGGAAATCAAACCATCTTTTTACCAAATACTCCAAATGGTGTGGATGATATCCGTACACAAATCTTGTCAGCTCTTCGCGCTGAGAAGAAATAATAGACTAAAGAGCTTGGCAACAGGCTCTTTTTGCATTGCGTTTATTAAGAAAAACAAAAAATATTGATATACATTTATACTCAATGAAA
>NZ_VMMQ01000027.1:14095-15937 GCF_013277295.1 Streptococcus sp. 477 | reverse complement strand
AGGCGACGCTGACGTGGTTTGAAGAGATTTTCGAAGAGTATTAAATAAAAATTATTGTATGTTGTTGCCCTTAACTTGGAATGATAAGGGAATAACTAGAAAGATTTGTGAATATAGACTATTTCTGATATACTAAATATACAGTAATAATGAATGATGGGAGATGGGATGGAAGAATTTCAATTTGAGAGAAAGCAGCGTTTTTCTTTGAGGAAATATGCAATAGGAGCTTGCTCGGTCTTGCTAGGAACGAGTTTATTTTTTGCTGGTATGGGTGCTCAACCTGTACAGGCTACCGAAACGACTTCAAAACTAATTTCAAGTCATTATTTGGATGAGCAGGATTTACCTGAAAAGCTGAAATCTGAGTTGCAATGGTTTGAAGAAAATAAAATTGAGGTAAAAGAGGGAAAAGAATACTATTTTGTCTATCGAAAATTGGCTACAAGATTACCAGAAACAGGTCTTTTTTCTAATGATGGGATGTTTATCTTGGGAGCAGGATTATTATTGCTTTCCTTCACTTTAATCAAGAGAAAAAAGGGAGCGTCTTACTTCCTTGTGACCGTCTTTGCTGTTGGTGGCTGGGTAGCATCCATCTCTGCTTTAGAAAATTTGGTAGAATTGCAACCAGCCCTTGTTAAGAGAGTAGAAGGTCAGTTTCTACCAAGTCCTGAAAGAGTCCAAGGATACGAATTTACGGGATATTATTTGGTAAGAGATAGTGCTAGTAAGGAACTTTCTGTTGATAAGGTAGAGTCGCCAGCATTATCTCAAAAGGAGGAAAGTTCAGAACCTCAATCTAAGAAGATTGTACCACAGACTGCATCTCATTTTAGCTCGACTGAAGACCTTGTGCAATCTCCTCAACCATCCTACGCAGTTGAGAAAATTGTTGAAGCTCCTGATGAAATTGTGCCTATAGGGCCTAAGGAAGAAGTTGCAGGAAATCCCAAAGTAGAACAACCGAAAGCAGAAGATAATAGTGATTATAAAACAAGTCCTGAGGAAGGTGTGTTAAATGCCACAGTAGAGAAACCAGAATTGCTAATCACTACAGAGGAGGTTGTTTTCCAAACGATAGAACAAGAAGATGCAACCTTAGCTAAAGGGCAAACTAAAGTTGTTCAAGAAGGTGTTGTTGGTGAACGCACCATCTATACGGAAGTCACTATCGTTAATGGGGAAAAATCTAGCAAAGTTATAGAAAATATAATCACAAAAGATCCGGTGGACAAGGTGATTGTAGTTGGGACTAAGGAAGAAGTTGCACCAAAACCAACACAACCTGTAACTCCAGATCTAGAGGAAAGTAGACCAGTTCAACCTGAAAAAACTCCAATAGTAGAGAATGAAACAGAGACAAAACCAGCTGATGGAATAGGACAATCAAGACCAGGAGCAGAAGAAACGCCGGGTACAGAAGCAACACCAGGAGAGAAACAAACACCTGACAAACCCAAAGCCGAGCCGAAGCAACCAGAACCAGCAAGCCCAGCCGTGGAATCAGGGGGTGAGGAAAATCAAACTCATGCCCCACAAGGTACTGAGTCTAATCAACCATCTAAAGAAACTGCTGAGACCAAAGATTCTGAACCAGCAATCCCAGCCGTGGAATCAGGGGGCGAGGAGAATCAAACTCATGTCCAACAAGGTACTGAGTCTAAGCCACCATCTAAAGAAACTGCTGAGACCAAAGATTCTGAACCAGCAACCCCAGCCGTGGAATCAGGACGCGAAGAAGATCAATCTCTTGCGGAACAAAAGGGTGAGGAGAAACAGCTGGAGAATTCAGTTGAGGGGGTAAAAGATGTTGGTGAGTCTGCCCCACAAGGTACTGAG
>NZ_VMMQ01000027.1:0-14026 GCF_013277295.1 Streptococcus sp. 477 | reverse complement strand
CCCCACAAGGTACTGAGTCTAATCATCCATCTAAAGCAACTGCTGAGACCAAAGATTCTGAACCAGCAACCCCAGCCATGGAATCAGGACGCGAAGAAGATCAATCTCCTGCGGAACAAAAGGGTGAGGAGAACCAGCTGGAGAATCCAGTTGAGGGGGTAAAGGATGTTGGTGAGTCTGCCCCACAAGAACCCCAAAAACAACCAGAACAACCAGAACAAACGGCTCCATCTCCAGAGGTCAACCCAAGTCAAGGAAACGAACCAGAATCAGCTGTTCAGCCTGAACCCTTATCTCCCCAAGAACAGTCAGATTCACAAGAGCAACCAACTGTCCCAAGTCCAGTAACGAAAGAAAAAGTATTGGAATATAAAACAACATATAAAGCTTCACCAGCCTTAAATTACAAAGAGCAACGAGTAGAAGTAGCAGGCGAAAATGGTAAGGAAGTGACAACTACTTCTTACAGTTTTGATGAAAGTACTGGGAAAATAGTAGAAAACACTTCAACAAAAATAGAAAAACATCCAGTAGATAGAGTTGTTAAGGTTGGAAATGTAGAAGAAACAAGATCAACAACCAAAAGACGTGAACAGTTTATCGCGGATGAGTCACTTGATAAAGGGGTTAAAGTAGTTAGAGAACAAGGTCAAGATGAAGAAACAACGACTATAAGTGTTTATAAAGTAAATTCGACGACAGGAGAATTAACTGATCCAGAAGTTTCAACAAAAGTAGCCAAAGCAATGCAAGCGAAAATAACGGCAGTAGGAACAAAACCAACAGTTCAATCACAAGAAATTCCTTTTAAGACAATTTATAAAGCATCGTCAGATTTAAGTTACAATGTGCAACAAGAAGAAACACCAGGGGAGAATGGTAGCTCAGTATCAACTACAAAATACACAGTAAATCAAGAAACAGGAGCTATCTCAGAAGAAACTACAACAGAAAACACTCCAGCTAAAGACAAAATAGTAAAAGTTGGAAATGTAGAAAAGATCGTGTCACCTATAGAAATCACCGAGTTGAGAAAAGATAACCCTGAACTTCCGAAAGGAAAAGAAGAGGTTCAAAGTGAGGGCGAGCAAGGGGAAACAACCGTCACTAAAACTTATGAAGTTAATTCTGAGACAGGAGAGTTAACAAATCCAACAGAAAAAACTGAAGTAACGAAGCCTATGCGACAAAAAGTAATCTTGGTTGGTACTAAAGAAGACACTCAACTTCCTCAGACCAAAGTAGAGACCAAAGTCGTTCCTTATGAAACCATTTATGAAAAGAATGAAGCACTAGACCACGGCGTTACAAGAGTAAAAATTCCGGGTGTTGAGGGACAAGAACAAGTTACTACTACCTATACTAAAGATCAAGCAAGTGGAAATATTTCTGAGAGTAAAACTGTCAAAATAGTAGTTAACAAAGTTGATCAAGTTGTAGAAGTTGGAACTAAACCGAGTGTTGAAACTACTGTCCTATCTCGTAAAACGATTTACCAGGTGAATCCTGCTTTGGAGTTCAGACGACAGGAAGTAGCAGTTGCAGGACATGATGGTTCGGTGGAAACTAGGACGACTTATCAACTAGACCAGGCAACAGGTCAGGTGAGGGTATCTGACACTACTAGACAAGTGAATCCAGCAGTCGATAAAGTGATTCAAGTTGGTAATGTGGAAAAAGTAATACAACCGATTGCTGTTACTGAGGAACGAAGAGAGGATTCTTCTCTTGCTAAAAAGATGGAAAAGGTAGCCTCTGAAGGAGAAGTTGGTGAGAATACACTTACCAGAACCTACGCTATCAATGAACAAACTGGTGAATTGGTTAATCCTCGAGAAGTGAGTCAAATAACAAAACCAATGAAACCGAGAGTTGTTTTAGTTGGTAGTCAGGAGGATAAACCACACTTGCTTCCAGCTAATAGTGAGAGAGAAGATGCTGTGGATGTGTCTGCTCTGACCACAAGCGCGAGGTCAGTAGACTTCTTACATGACAGTAAACTAAAAGCACAGTTAGAGCCTACCTATGATCCTCGAGATATTATAACAAGGAGAATTGCGCTCAGAAAAACACACCCAAATATCACTGACCAAGAGGTCAAAGATATGTTGCGCATAGAGTATCTTCAAAAACTGTCAATCCAAGAAAGCTTTGATCAGACGAAGAGGCAAGCTGAGTCAAGTTTCAAAAAGATTGCCTCGCATACATTAGGAATTATAGGAGATACCCCTGAAAATCGCAGCAAGGTCAAACAAGAGCTGGAGCAATACAAAGAGCAGATTTTGTTGGGACTGTCTTATATCAATCGTTTTTATAATATTCAATTTGGGGACACGAATATTCGTGATATTCTGGCCTTTAATCCAAGTTCATTTGGCAATAAGACAATGACAGCCTTGGCTAGTTTGAAAAAATTAGGATCCATGTCTTATGAAGAGATAAAATTGACCAATAGTCCTCAAACATTTACAAAATATTTATCGACTATCACCGGTAAGGCTAGCTTGAAGGAATTTTTAGACAGCAATCGCCAACTCTTTACGTCAGATGATGCGGATACCTGGCTTAAAAAATCTAGCCAAGCTATGATTGTTGAAAAACCATCTAAGGAAAATCCTTCAGCGCATGTCGGGCTGTATAGCAAGTTGACAGCTGGGGAAAAGGATCCTCGTAAACAAGAGGCTAATATGGCTGCTATTTTGGGACTTTTGAATGTGAAAGAACCAAATGTTTATGTGATTAGTAATATGGCGACGATTACTTACGGTAATATTGGTTCCTATATAGATACTTCTCTCGCCCAGTCTAATCCAACTAAGTACCAGGCTGAGCTTGCTAGAGTCAAGTCTTTAATTGAAAAGGCGGCTGTACAACAAGCCAACTATGTCGATACTCTTTATCGTATAACAAAACCAGAAAATCGTGATAAGTTGCTGACAAATCGCTTGATTATTGATACGATGAAGAAATATACAAGTAATCCGAATGCCCAGATTGATAGCACTTGGTCACCAGCTACTGGTAGTGGAGCTGATAAGGGGGTCGACCAGTTTATGACTCCTATGAATTACTATTCTCCAGTAAGTAAGGTGGGAGCTGAGGCTAATGGATTAGGTGTCCGTTACTTTATAGATAGAGTTCTGGATGATAGAGGTTCAGCGACTTATTCTCATGAAATGACGCACTTACTAGATAGAACGGTCTTGTTTAATAATCACGGTCGTCGAGATGGTACAGCCGCAGAGTTTTATGCGCGTGGTATTTTTGAAAACTCCTATAATCCAGAAAAGGATACTTATTTCAATCTCAACTTTGTATATGATGAGAGTGATAAGGATGGATTTTACAATAAGACACCTGATCGATTTAAAACGGCAGAAGATTTGCAATCTTACATGAAGGGAAGTTTTGATGTCCTTTATACTCTAGATTATCTAGAAGCTGAGGCAACGAAAAATCTAACTGATGAAGAAAAAACTAAATATTTCAAGAAAATAGTTCCTATTAGTTCACCATTTAGAAGATGGATAGATTACCGTAATACAGCAGTTAAACCGACTCATAAGAGTGAGGAGATTCAAGCTCTGACCTTAGAAGATGCCAAAAACTTGACAGATATTGATAGTTTAATTGACAATCATATCCTGGTCAATCGTTATATCATTGCTGGCTTTAAGGATAAAGGTAAAATTGCACCAAATGGTTACTATACCGTTGATATGTTTGATACCATTTATGGTGTTAGTCAAAATGACTCTGGTATGAGTGGGGACATCACCTTTAGAAAACAAGCCTTTGAATTGATGGCTGCTTTGGGCTACTATGAAGGATTTGTTCCTTATGTATCAAATCAGTTTAAAGAAGAAGCTGAAGCAGAGGGAGTACCGTTATCAGATAAATATATTTTTGATAAAATTCTAGGAAAAACATATGCTGAGTTCAAAAAAGAGCAAATAAATGAGCGTGTTGAGAAATTAGGTAAGTTAACACCAATTACTATAAATTACAACGGAAAAGAAGAAGTGATTGATAGTAAAGAAAAATTACAAGAGCTTATGAATAAAGCTGTTAAAGAGGAACTTGCTCAAATAAAAGCAGGAAACACAACAGCTCAGAAATTTATGTTTATCGAAACACCAGTGCAAAAACTGAAAAAAGCGATTTATAAAGCTTATCTCAAAGATTCAGATGATTTTAGACAGTCGATTTATAATAGCTAAGACAAAAGGAACATCTCTCTGGAATGAATATTCAGAGGGGTGTTTTTTGCGCTCTTGTAAGGTTTGACCTTGTTTCTTGAAAATGACAGTTTATATGAACATGGAGTGATTTTCAGACTTTTCCACAAATTATAGAATCTTTTCTGAGGATTTAGGGAGTGATGGAGGAAGTCTTGAAAGCGCTTTTGTTTTGTGCTATAGTCAAGTCAATAGACTTGTTTAAAGAGGAATGCTTGTATGAGAAGAGAAGAAGTTTTACGAAATCACTGGTTTTTTAGTCAAGAGGTGGGGAAAGAAGAGGCCTTGGCGCCGGATTTTCAGAGGGAAAATTGGCAGTCGATTCAAGTACCACATGACTGGAGTATTTACAATGATTTTGATCAGTATTCGCCAGCGCAAAATGAGGGTGGGCAGCTAAATGGTGGTCAAGCTTGGTACCGGACACAGTTTTACTTGGAAGAAGATGCCAGTCTTGTTTCTGTGCGTTTGCTCTTTGATGGGGTTTACATGAATGCCCAAGTCTATATCAACGGGCAAGTGCTGGGCTATTATCCCAATGGCTATACACCCTTTTCTTATGATATCACCCCTTATCTAAGAAATGATGGGACGGCCAACCAGCTTGCGGTTTTTGTGGAAAATCAGCAACCTAGCAGTCGTTGGTACTCTGGTAGCGGTATTTACCGAGAAGTAAAATTATTGATGACAGATTCGGTGCATCTGGATTTGTATGGGATTAAGATAGAAAGTCCCAAGCTCAAGGAACAAAGAGATAGATGGGTGGAGACTCAGCTTACAAGTAAGGTTTCAAATGATGGCTCTCAGTCTGTGTCGGTATATTTGGAGCAGAGTATCTGGTATGATGGACAACAGGTTTCAGACTGGCAGGCGACAGACTCTCTAGTGATTGAGTCTGGAGGCAAACATCATTTCCAACAAGCCATATCAATTTTTCAACCCTTGCTTTGGGATATTGATCATCCTCACCTTTACCAATTGAAGACTCGCCTCTACAAAAATGGCATTTTGGTTGATGAAGAAGAGGAGACTTTTGGTTACCGCTATATGGATTGGCAAGCGGATAAGGGTTTCTTTCTAAATGGTCGCTGGTTGAAGATTCATGGGGTTTGTTTGCACCATGACTACGGAGCATTGGGAGCTGTGGAAAACAAGTCAGCTGCTGAGAGACGCTTGCGCCAGATGAAGGAAATGGGGGTCAATGCTATCCGAATTACCCATAATCCAGCTAGTAGTATTTTGCTGGATCTGTCTGCCAAAATGGGCTTACTTATCCAAGAAGAAGCCTTTGATACCTGGTATGGAGGCAAGAAAGAATATGATTATGGTCGCTTTTTTGAGGAAGAAGCGACTCACCCAGATGCGAAAGCAGGCGATTTCTGGTCAGATTACGATTTGCGCATCATGATTGAGCGTGGCAAGAACAATCCAGCTATTTTTATGTGGTCCTTGGGAAATGAAGTCAGCGAAGCAAATGGCGATGCCCATTCATTGAAGACGATCAAACGCTTGCTAGAAAGGGTCAAGGAAGTGGATGAGAGTCGTTTTGTGACCATGGGAATGGATCAATTCCGCTTTGGCGATGGTTCTGGAGGTCATGAAAAGATAGCCAATTTGCTGGATGTGGTGGGCTTAAATTACTCGGAAGATAATATTGACGGGATTCGCAAAAGACATCCTAAGTGGCAACTTTATGGGTCTGAAACCTCATCGGCTACCCGAACGCGTGATAGCTATTTTCGCCCAGCTAAGGAATGGGTTGGGGATAATCGCCGCGTGCGGAATTTTGAACAGTCAGACTATGGAAATGATCGAGTTCCTTGGGGGAAGACAGCGACGGCTTCTTGGATAGCAGATAGAAATCGGCTAGACTATGCGGGTCAGTTTATTTGGACAGGAGTGGACTATATTGGTGAGCCCACTCCTTGGCACAATCAAAATGACATGCCTGTAAAGAGTTCCTATTTTGGGCTTGTGGATACGGCAGGGATTCCTAAAAATGACTATTATTTCTATCAAAGTCAGTGGTTGGACCTAGATCAGTATCCCATGGTTCATATCCTACCTCACTGGAATTGGGAAATCCACAAGAGTTATCAACAAGTTGTGGATAAGTATGGGGATATCCTTGTTCGAGTGTATTCAAATGCTGGTTCAGTAGAGCTATTTCTCAATGGAAAATCTCAAGGTAGGAAGACCTTTCAGGAGAAATGGACTTCAGATGGCAGAAAATACCAAGAGGGAGAAGGTTCTGACCAACTCTATCTCGAATGGCCTTTGGCTTATCAACCGGGAGAATTGCGTGCTGTGGCCTATGACTGTCAAGGTCAGCTTGTGGCAGAAGATAAGGTGGTGACTGCAGGTAAGCCAGCCCAAATCGGCTTACATGCCGAGAAAACACAACTGGAGCCAGATGGGCAAGATCTCCTCTATCTTTATTTTGATGTATTGGACCAAGCTGGAAATTGGGTGCCGACTGCTTCCAATCAGCTTCATTTTAAAATTGAAGGCCCTGCTCGTATTGTAGGTGTGGATAATGGTAGGCAGGCCAGTCGTGAACGTTACCAAGCCCAGAAAAATGCTCGGTTTCAGAGGAAAGCCTTTCATGGCAGAGCTGTACTTTTGGTTCAGAGCTTGGAGCAGGCAGGTCGAGTGAGAGTAAAAGCCAGTGCTAGAGGGCTAGAGCCAGCAAGTTTTGATCTTTTAGTGGGAGAGACTTTTGATTGCCAGCTAGTGAAAAATCAGCGCTTATTTGAGATTCGAGTGGACAAGCAGTCAGGATTACAAGAAGGGGATTCCCCAGCCATTGGACTTTATCCACAAACTGTGGATAACCCTGTGAACAAGGTGGGGAATAGTGAAGTGATTTGGGAGATGAGTGGCAGTGCCCACGCCATTATCAAGCAGGGAGTGCTTCATTGCTTGTCTGCAGGGGACTTGGCTATCCGCGCCATTTATCAAGGGAAGGCCTATCAAACTCATTTGCAGGTCGCAGAAAATACCTCACTAGGGCAAGCAGTTTTTGTACGACCACTTCGCTTATATACAGATAGGGGGACTTATCCACAGCTGCCATCTTCAGTCTTGGTAGACTATGAGTCTGGCGATGCAAAACGAGTCAAGGTTGTTTGGGAGGCAATCTCCGAAGAAGATATGGCAAGCTTTCATGAGTTTATGGTATCTGGTCAGCTGGAAGGGCTGGATTTAAAGGCTTCTGCTCAGATTTGTGTCCAAGGGATTTGCGCTATTGAGACTGAAAGGATTTGGACGCTTGTCAAGGAAGCCCCACACCTACCAGACCGAGTTAAGCTAGTCTTATCAGATGGCAGACGAGATACGGCCAAGGTGACTTGGGATGAACTCGATCCTCAAGTCTATGCTCAGGTAGGAGAATGTATTCTTACAGGACAAGTAGCGGGCTGTGAGTTGCCAGCAACAGTCACCATTCATGTGACAGATGCCAGTGTAGATGGGGAAGTCATTTCCAATCAGTGGACAGGATCCAACCTGCCTCTGGTATTTGCTTCCCACTCAGAGCCTAATCACCCAGTCTCTTACCTCAATGACAAGGTCATTTCTCGGAAGAAATCGACAGCCAATACTTGGATTGCCAAGTCAGAGCAAGCCAATGTCGGCATTCTTTTTGGAGATGCAGGGATTTTAAAACCGCGATTTGTGGATAATGTGACCTTGTATTATGTCGAAAATCAAGACTACGTGGCGGTGGATCCTACCCATATCGATTATTATGTAGGGAATGAGCCTAGCTTGCCTCGGACTCCAAATCATTTGGACAAGGATTCTCTGCTCAAACAAGAGGAGAATTGGCGCCCTGTATCAGCTATCCGAAAAGTGTCAAGTGACAAGGATGAGGAGCTTCGTTTTGAATTTGACAAGGTGGAAACCTATGCCCTTCGTCTTCGATTTGAAAACTTGGCAAGCCCCCTAGCCTTAACAGAATTGCAAGTGTATGCCAAAAAAGTAAAGAAAAATGTAGATAGGAAGTAGTATGGTAAGAGCAATAAAACCGCATGGCCCCTTGCCTAGTCAGGCCCAGTTAGCGTATTTAGAGGATGAACTAGCAGCCTTTATCCATTTTGGGCCTAATACCTTTTATGACCAGGAATGGGGGACAGGTCAGGAGGATCCTGAACACTTTAACCCGACACAGTTAGATGCGCGTGAGTGGATTCGCGTGCTCAAGGAAACGGGCTTTAAGAAGTTGATTTTGGTGGTCAAGCACCACGATGGCTTTGTCCTCTATCCGACGGCTCACACAGATTATTCGGTTAAGGCCAGTCCTTGGAGGGATGGAGAGGGGGACTTGCTCCTTGAAGTATCTCAAGCTGCTACAGAATTTGATATGGATATGGGGGTCTACCTGTCACCCTGGGATGCCCACAGCCCGCTCTATCATGTGAACCGAGAAGCGGACTATAATGCCTATTATCTGGCTCAGCTGAAGGAGATTTTATCAAATCCTGCTTATGGAAATGGAGGGAAATTTGCTGAGGTCTGGATGGATGGTGCCAGAGGAGAGGGTGCTCAAAAGATCAATTATGAATTTGAAAAATGGTTTGAAACCATTCGTGACCTGCAGGGAGATTGCTTAATTTTTTCAACAGAAGGCACCAGTATCCGCTGGATTGGCAATGAACGAGGATATGCTGGTGATCCCCTGTGGCAAAAGGTGAATCCTGATAAACTAGGGACAGAAGCAGAGTTGGACTATCTTCAACATGGGGATCCCTCGGGTACGATTTTTTCAATCGGTGAGGCAGATGTTTCCATCCGGCCGGGTTGGTTTTACCATGAAGATCAGGATCCTAAGTCTCTTGAGGAGTTGGTCGAGATTTATTTTCACTCGGTAGGGAGGGGCATGCCTCTCTTGCTCAATATTCCGCCGAATCAAGATGGGCTCTTTGATGGAAAGGATATTGAACGCCTCTATGAATTTGCGGCTTATCGCAATGAGCTCTATAAAGAAGATTTGGCTCTGGGAGCTAAGGTATCTGGTCCAGCTCTTTCCGCAGACTTTGCTTGTCATCATCTGACAGATGGCCTTGAGACCAGTTCTTGGGCAAGCGATGTAGGCTTGCCTATCCAGTTAGAACTCGACTTGGGAGCGCCTAAAACTTTTGATGTAATTGAGTTAAGAGAAGATTTGAAGCTAGGGCAACGAATCGCTGCTTTTCATGTGCAAGTAGAGGTGGATGGTGTCTGGCAGGAGTTTGGCAGGGGCTTCACAGTTGCTCATAAGCGCCTCTTGCGAGGGCCGATAGTAGAGGCACAGAAGGTGCGCGTGATGATTACAGAGACACAGGATTTACCTGTACTGACCAAGATTTCCCTCTATAAAACTCCTAGCTTATCAAAAAAAGAAGTTGTTCAGGGATTAGCATTTGCAGAAAAAAGCCTAGCTGTGGCAAAGGGAGAGACTCTTCATTTTAGGATTGAACGTAGCGAAAGTAGTACTCCTTTGGAAGCTAAGATTTCGATTCAACCGGGGACAGGTGTCCATGGTGTCGTCTATCAGGACGAGATTCAAGTCCTTCAATTCCAAGCTGGGGAAAGCAAAAAAGATTTGACCATACCAACCCTGTATTTTGCTGCCGATAAGACCTTGGATTTCTATCTGAATCTGACTGTTGATGGACAGCTGATTGATCAAGCTCATATTTTAGTTGAAACGAGATAAAATATCTTAACAACTCATTTCTTTTCCGAATAAATAGATAGTAGCAGTGAATCTAGTAAACCTAGATTTAAAAATGTGCTATAATGAAAGGAGAAGAAATATGACATTACGTCATCCGGGCATTAGCCCAACTAATGACTTGGTTGCTAAGAAAATTTTCAGCAACCCAGAAATCACTTGTCAGTTTATTCGCGATATGCTGGACTTGCCAGCCAAAAATGTGACCATTTTGGAGGGAAGCAACATTCACGTCTTGCCTTCCCTGCCGTACTCGGCACAGGATTTCTATACCAGTATAGATGTTTTAGCTGAACTAGATAATGGCACTCAAGTAATCATTGAGATTCAAGTCCATCATCAGAATTTTTTCATCAATCGCCTGTGGGCTTATTTGTGTAGTCAGGTCAATCAAAACCTAGAAAAAATTCGCCAACGTGAAGGTGACACCCACCAGAGTTACAAACACATTGCACCAGTATATGCTATCGCAATCGTGGACAGCAATTATTTCTCAGATGACCTAGCTTTTCATAGTTTTAGTATGCGCGAGGATACGACAGGTGAGGTTTTAACCATCACCAATAATGGACAAGAAAATCATCTGGTTAAGATGGCGTTCTTGGAACTAAAAAAATACAGAGAAACCAGCAAAGATAGCATTCGCAAGCCGTGGTTGGAGTTTTTTGGTAATAAGCCTTTTACCCAGCAACCCGAGCGAGCCATCAGTCAAGCAGACCAACTGCTGGACTACAAGAGCTGGGCCGAGGAGGACAGGGAGATGTTTAGTGAACAACGCAGACGCGAAGAACAAGCCTTGCTAGCGCAGGACTATGCCTTGGAACAAGCTGAAGAAAAAGGGTTGGAGAGAGGTCGTGCAGAAGGTCTTGAACGTGGTCGAGCTGAGGGGATTGAACAAGGCATCGAAAAAGGTTTAGAGCGTGGACTTGAACGTGGTCGAGCTGAGGGGATTGAACAGGGCATTGAAAAAGGTTTAGAGCGTGGACTTGAACGTGGAAAACTTTTTGCCTTTCTGGATATGGTTCGGCAAGGACTTCTGACTTCCGAGGTTGCCAGCCATCAGCTGGGTATGAGCGTCGCTGAGTTTGAGTCGCTATTGAAAAAACATTACAAATAAGACCTAAAAAAATACAGAGAAACCAGCAAAGACGAGGTTCGCAAAGCATGGTTGGAGTTTTTTGGGAATAAACCTTTTACCCAGGAACTCGAGCGAGCCATCAGCCAGGCAGACCAACTGCTGGATTACAAGAGCTGGTCCGAGGAGGATAGGGAAATGTTTAGTGAACAACGCAGACGCGAAGAACAAGCCTTGTTAGCGCAGGACTATGCCTTGGAACAAGCTGAGGAAAAAGGGTTGGAACGCGGTCGTGCAGAGGGGATTGAACAGGGTTTAGAGCGTGGTCACATGATTACAGCCTATGAGAATGTGGCTCTCTGGCATGAACACGACATTTCCCACTCATCAGCTGAGCGTATCATCACACCTGATACGACCATCTTGATTGACTACATGCTCAACCGTTTTGGAAATATCGTCAAGAACTTGACGGTCTTACCAGAAAACATGATCCGCAACATGAACGCGACTTTTGGTCTGATCTTTAGCCAACGTGCCATGTTGACCTTGATTGAACAAGGCATGACCCGTGAGCAAGCCTATGACTTGGTACAACCAAAAACAGCCTACTCTTGGGACAAGCAAGTAGACTTCAAACTACTTCTGGAAGCAGATCCAGAGGTGACATCACGTTTGACACAAGAGGAAATCGATGAGATTTTCAACCATCTTTACTATACCAAACGAGTGGAGCCTATCTTTGAACGTCTAGGATTAGAATCATTAGAAAAAATCGAATTTCTATGACTCCATTTATAGGAGTGAGAGAACTTCGATTTTTATATTATCTCAAAGCCCTTTGCTAAAAAATATAATAGATTGAAACTAGAATAGTACACCTCTACTTCTAAAACATTGTTAGAAATCTATTTGACTGTCCTGATTGATTCATCCTGTTCTTATCTCATTTCACTATATTCACCGATAGTGAATCTCTACAGAGGACTTACACCTCAGATGCACGACATGCCCATCGTATAAAAAAATCTCCTACCCAAGGTAGAAGAATTTTAATCTTATAAAACTTAATCCGTCATGTCCGATACCAAAGTTCGATGCTCCAATGGAATACTGCACATAACTAGCAAGAAAATAAAGCCTGACTGAATCCAGAAGAGAGCCAAGTCAAAAATTCCGTGCACAGCAACCACTGTAAGGAAAGATAGATAAAGGCCGATAATCGGACGTTTCCCCGACTCCTGACTCATATCCATCATCAAGCGAACAGGAGCAACAGAAGACAAAACTAATAAAATAGTCCCCACAATTCCGTAACTCAGAATCGTATCAATATAAAGGCTATGAGCATGTTCATGATAAGGAGCATGTATCCGAGGATACGAGTGCATGTAGGTCAATGGCCCCTCACCCCAAAAAGGATTTTGCTTAAACAAGGCCATCCCAGCATCCCAAATAGAAATTCGTTCTGCCATAGAAGAATCTAAAGTCCCCATCCGAACTCCCAAATCACTGGAAAAGAGGAAGCTCAAGCCAATCGCAAATACCCCAATACTAAGCCAAAAGGCCTTCCAGTTTTTAATAGTCGTAAAGAGATAGATGATTGCTCCAGCGATAATAGCAGGAAAGGCAGTTCGATTTTGCGTAAAGTTCAATCCAAAGAGATTAACAAAGCCTGCAATCACACAGAATACTTTCAACCAATTCAACTTGGTCGTTGTAAATAGATAGAAAGCAATCATGATACAGAAACAACAAATAATTCCATAATAATTAGGATTAAAGAAGGTCACTTCTGCACGATTCTGATGCCACACCTGCATATTGGGTGAAAGAAAAGCATAGTTGAATTTCTTCACAATTTGGAAATGTTCTAAACTCGCAAAAGCAGCTGACAAGACGCTACCAAACAAGACGAGCTGCAAAATTAATCGAAAGAATTTATGTGATAAAATCGACTGATATTGCAAAAATAAAATAGCAAACAAAAACATTCCTACTGAAGCCACAAGACCCATCCAATTTTGTGCAAGAATGGATATAACAGTACTATAGCCAAGAAAAAGAAGCAGCATCGGATGCTCCCCCATTTTCTGAAGAATACTTTTCATGTCTCCTGTAAAAATCAAACTGATAATATATAAACAGAATACAACTACAAAAAGATAAAAGGGCAAAAAGATACTCAGGATAATTCCCAATAAAATCAGCTCTTTACTAGACAACCCTATCAGCTTTTCAATAAAGCCTATTGATTTCAAAATGAATCCTTTCTCTCCAAATCAGCTGATTCAGATAATAGTAAGCTATCCTATATTGTACCACTTTTTTAACAATTTGAAAACAAAGGAAACGTTTTCCAAAATAAAATGTAATTCGAATGTGATAATTGAAAGTTCTATAATGAAGTTAGCCACCCAGCCCTCCTAAAAATTAGATGGTTCAACTAGCTGATAGCTAGCCCGCGATTTCATTTGATAAGAGGCTTGATGCTGTTAGACTGACAAGCCAAGGCTAAGATTAGCCTTGGTTTAGCTGACAAAACTGCTTCAAGGGTTCCTCTTGTCAAATGAAAGCTCTTCTAGGCATAAGAAAACACCTCTGTGTTATACTTGTTGTTCAATCACAAATACAAGAAAGGCACAGAGATGCAAAACCATTATACTACAAAAGCCAAACATTTGATAATCGATAGCCGTCGCTTAATCGAACGATGGAAAAAGGAAGGGAAATCAAATAGAGAAATCGCCTCTTTACTTGGAAAAGCTCCTCAAACTATCCATACTGAAACAAGCGTGGGACAGTCTGACAATGTCTTGGAAAAGGACGCTTTAAAGAGGTTTATTCTGCCGACTATGCTCAACAGTCTTATGAAAATAATCGCAAGCGCTCGGTCAAGAAATCAAGATTGAACAAGGAGTTGAAGGAAAAGATTCTCCACTATCATAACCAAAAGATTTCTCCTGAAATGATGGTCTAGGCTAAGGGCGTTAATGT
>NZ_VMMQ01000026.1:0-17281 GCF_013277295.1 Streptococcus sp. 477 | reverse complement strand
GGTTTGAAGAGATTTTTGAAGAGTATTAAGGAGCAAAACGGATGCAGACTGCTTCGGGAACATGGAAGTCGTTGGAGAGTTCTGCTAGACGACCATTGTCACAATTACGTTTAAAGACAGTTGCATTGTCAGAGTCTTGGTGGACAGCAATGAGAAATTTTTGGTCAGGTGTCAAATCAAAATCACGTGGAGTCTGACCATGTGTTGGAACGATTTCTAATAACTCTAAGCTACCGTCCGCAAGGATTGTATATACTGCGATAGAATCATGACCACGGTTAGAAGCGTAGAGGTATTTACCGTCTTTAGAGAGACGAATAGCAGCAGTAGCATTAAAACCTTCGTAAGCTTCTGGTAAAGTTGAAATCACTTGCATGCGTTCAAATTCACCAACGCCATCGTAGATTAAAATCTCGATAGTACTATTGAGTTCACAAATGAGATAAGCGATTTTATAGTGGTTATGGAAAACGATATGACGAGAACCAGCTCCAGGAATACTATTGTAGGTATAGAGTTTAGATAATTTCCCTTCTTGATCAAGGTCATAAGTGATAACTTGGTCAGTACCCAAATCACAGGTCACTAGATAGTGGTCAGGTGTTAAATCTGTATAGTGAACATGGGGGGAAGCTTGATTTTCATGTGGACCTTGGCCACTGTGTTGATCTACATCACTAAGTAAAAGACTCCCATCATTCTGACGTTTATAAACCAGTACCTGTCCTTTATGGTAGTTGGCTGCGTAAACCAAATCACGCTTTTCATCGACAGCAACATAACAGTGGGGGGCTCCTTTTTCAACGACGTGATTTAATAAAGTCCCGTCAGTTTGATAGGCTGCAATTCCCCCCTTATCGTCTTGACTACCAACGGTGTATAAATGTTGGTGCTGGTCAAAGGCAAGGTAGGTTGGACTTGGCTCAGCTGCAAAAAGTTCTAGGTTTGAAAGCTGACCAGTTTCTGTATCAAAGTCAGCCGTGTAAATCCCTTGGGAAGTCCGACGTGTATAAGTTCCAAAATAAACAGTTTCTTTCATAACGTTACCTCTATATAAAGATAAGACTATTATATCACAAAAACAAGCCAATTAAAGACATCCAATTAGATGTAAGCACTTTAAAAAAGAGTTATTTTGATTTAAAAATGGTATAATGAGAGAACGATAGAAAGGAAGTATTTATGGAACAAAAAGAGAAACATTTTAGCCTGTCTTGGTTTTTCAAGTGGTTTTTGGATAACAAGGCCATTACGGTATTTTTGGTAACCTTATTATTGGGACTGAATCTTTTTATTTTAAGTAAGATTAGTTTTCTATTTTCATCTGTTTTAGACTTTTTGGCAGTCGTGATGCTGCCAGTTATTCTATCTGGTTTACTATATTATTTATTAAATCCTATTGTTGATTGGATGGAGAAGCATAAGGTTAATCGTGTTATAGCTATCACTATTGTCTTTGTTATCATCGCTCTCTTTATCATTTGGGGCTTGGCAGTCGCCATTCCAAATCTGCAACGTCAGGTTTTAACCTTTGCAAGAAACGTTCCTGTTTACTTAGAAGATATAGATAGGATTGTTAATGGATTGGTAGCCCAGCACCTGCCAGATGATTTCAGACCTCAGTTAGAGCAGGTTTTGACAAACTTCTCAAGTCAGGCTACAGTTTGGGCAAGTAAGGTTTCATCTCAGGCAGTCAACTGGGTGAGTGCCTTTATTAGCGGGGCATCTCAAGTGATTGTTGCCTTGATTATCGTTCCTTTCATGCTCTTTTATCTCTTGCGTGATGGGAAAGGCCTGCGTAACTATTTGACCCAATTCATGCCAAGAAAATTGAAAGAACCTGTAGGACAAGTTTTATCAGATGTGAATCAACAGTTGTCCAACTATGTTCGAGGGCAAGTAACAGTAGCTATTATTGTAGCAGTAATGTTTATGATCTTCTTTAAAATCATTGGTCTCCGTTATGCAGTTACGCTTGGTGTTACTGCTGGTATTCTAAACCTGGTTCCTTATCTTGGTAGCTTTCTAGCCATGCTTCCTGCCCTAGTATTGGGCTTGATTGCTGGGCCAGTCATGCTTTTAAAAGTGGTGATTGTCTTTATCGTAGAACAGACTATTGAAGGCCGTTTTGTCTCTCCATTGATTTTGGGAAGTCAATTAAACATCCATCCCATTAATGTTCTCTTTGTCTTGTTGACTTCAGGATCTATGTTTGGTATCTGGGGAGTCTTACTCGGTATTCCAGTTTATGCCTCTGCTAAGGTTGTCATTTCAGCCATTTTCGAATGGTATAAGGTAGTTAGTGGCCTATATGAACTAGAGGGTGAGGAAGTCAAGAGTGAACAATAGTCAACAGATGTTGCAGGCTTTGGAAGAGCAAGATTTAGCCAAGGCTGAGCATTATTTCGTCAAAGCTTTAGAAAATGATTCAAGTGACCTTCTGTATGAGTTGGCAACTTATCTTGAAGGGATTGGTTTTTATCCTCAGGCCAAGGAAATTTACCTGAAAATAGTAGAGGATTTCCCAGAGGTTCATCTTAATCTAGCTGCAATTGCTAGCGAGGATGGTCAAATCGAAGAAGCCTTTGCTTATCTTGAGGAAATCCAAGCTAACAGTGACTGGTATGTTTCGGCTTTGCTTCTTAAGGCAGATCTTTACCAGTTGGAAGGTTTGACTGATGTGGCGCGTGAGAAATTGCTGGAGGCTTTGACCTACTCAGAGGATCCTCTCTTGATATTGGGTTTGGCAGAGTTGGATAGTGAGTTGGAAAATTACCAAGAGGCCATTCAAGGCTATGCCCAGTTAGATAATCGTACTATTTATGAGCAAACGGGCATTTCCACCTATCAACGAATTGGTTTTGCCTATGCCCAGTTAGGGAAATTTGAAACGGCTACTGAGTTTTTAGAAAAAGCCCTGGAGTTAGAATACGATGACCTAACAGCTTTTGAGTTGGCCAGCCTTTACTTTGATCAAGAAGAATACCAAAAAGCCACCCTTTACTTTAAGCAGCTTGATACCATTTCTCCTGACTTTGAAGGCTATGAATATGGTTATAGCCAGGCCTTACATAAGGAACATCAAGTTCAAGAAGCCCTGCGTATCGCTAAGCAAGGCTTAGAGAAAAATCCCTTTGAAACTCGCCTCTTGCTAGCTGCTTCGCAATTCTCTTATGAATTGCATGATGCAAGTGGGGCAGAAAATTATCTCCTAACAGCTAAAGAAGACGCTGAGGATACAGAAGAAATCTTGCTTCGTTTAGCCACTATTTATCTGGAGCAGGAGCGTTATGAGGATATTCTAGACTTGCAGAGCGATGAGCCAGAAAATCTCTTGACCAAGTGGATGATTGCTCGTTCCTATCAAGAAATGGACGATTTGGATACTGCCTATGAGCATTACCAAGAGTTGGCAGGAGATTTAAAGGACAATCCAGAGTTTTTGGAACACTATATCTATCTCTTGCGTGAATTGGGCTACTTTGAGGAAGCAAAAGTCAATGCACAAGCTTACTTAAAACTGGTTCCAGATGATGTGCAAATGCAAGAATTATTTGAGAGATTGTAAGAATGTTTAAACATATAGAACTGTAGTTTATCTCTTTTGATAGCTACGGTTTTTATTTGTATATGGTAGAATCTTTTTACAAAAATACTTGGTAATCTTGTTTATTCATGCTATAATAGGAACAATTACTTTTAGGAGGTGCAGTATGTCTTATTTATTTGAGATATTACCGAGTTTACTGAATGGTGCGAGCACGACTGTACAGGTCTTTGCACTGGTCTTGCTATTTTCGATTCCCTTGGGCGTTTTGATTGCCTTTGCCTTGCAAGTCCATTGGAAGCCCCTCCATTATCTGATTAACATTTACATCTGGGTTATGCGAGGAACCCCCTTACTCTTGCAACTGATTTTTATCTATTATGTGCTCCCAAGTATTGGGATTCGTTTAGACCGCCTTCCTGCAGCTATTATTGCCTTTGTTCTCAACTATGCAGCTTACTTTGCAGAAATTTTCCGTGGGGGAATTGACACTATTCCAAGAGGACAGTATGAGGCTGCCAAGGTCTTAAAGTTTAGCCCTTTTGACAGAGTGCGCTATATTATCTTGCCCCAAGTGACCAAGATTGTTCTTCCTAGTGTCTTTAATGAAGTTATGAGTTTGGTCAAGGATACTTCTTTGGTCTATGCTCTCGGAATTTCAGACCTTATCTTGGCTAGTCGAACAGCTGCTAACCGCGATGCTAGTCTAGTTCCTATGTTCTTGGCAGGAGCCATTTATTTGATTTTGATTGGGATTGTGACAATTATTTCCAAAAAAGTTGAGAAGAAGTATAGTTATTATAGATAGGAGGCTGCCATGTTAGAATTACGAAATATCAATAAAGTCTTTGGAGACAAACAAATCCTGTCTAATTTCAGTCTAAGTATTCCTGAAAAGCAAATCCTGGCTATCGTTGGACCTTCTGGTGGAGGTAAGACAACTCTTTTACGTATGCTTGCAGGTCTTGAAACCATTGATTCAGGGCAAATCTTTTATAATGGACAACCTTTAGAGCTGGATGAATTGCAGAAGCGCAACCTACTGGGATTTGTCTTCCAAGATTTTCAACTATTTCCTCATCTATCAG
Organism: Streptococcus sp. 477; assembly: GCF_013277295.1. Classification (NCBI taxonomy): domain Bacteria; kingdom Bacillati; phylum Bacillota; class Bacilli; order Lactobacillales; family Streptococcaceae; genus Streptococcus; species Streptococcus sp. 477. Next base: position 12,646 of record NZ_VMMQ01000026.1, on the reverse strand, counting down.
TTCTGGAAAATTTGACTTTATCGCCTGTGAAGACCATGGGAATGAAGCAGGAAGAGGCTGAGAAGAAGGCGAGTGGACTCTTGGAACAGTTAGGACTAGGAGGACACGCAGATGCCTATCCCTTCTCACTATCTGGTGGGCAGAAGCAGCGGGTGGCCTTGGCGCGTGCTATGATGATTGACCCGGAAATTATTGGCTACGATGAACCAACTTCTGCCCTGGATCCAGAATTACGTTTGGAAGTGGAGAAGCTAATCTTGCAAAATAGGGAACTTGGGATGACCCAGATTGTGGTTACCCATGATTTGCAGTTTGCTGAAAATATCGCAGATGTATTATTGAAAGTAGAACCTAAATAGGAGGAAAAATGGATGAAAAAATGGATGCTTGTATTAGTCAGTCTGATGACTGCTTTGTTCTTAGTAGCTTGTGGGAAAAATTCTAGCGAAACTAGTGGAGATAATTGGTCAAAGTACCAGTCTAACAAGTCTATTACTATTGGATTTGATAGTACTTTTGTTCCAATGGGATTTGCTCAGAAAGATGGTTCTTATGCAGGATTTGATATTGATTTAGCTACAGCTGTTTTTGAAAAATACGGAATCACGGTAAATTGGCAACCGATTGATTGGGATTTGAAAGAAGCTGAATTGACAAAAGGAACGATTGATCTGATTTGGAATGGCTATTCCGCTACAGACGAACGCCGTGAAAAGGTGGCTTTCAGTAACTCATATATGAAGAATGAGCAGGTATTGGTTACGAAGAAATCATCTGGTATCACGACTGCAAAGGATATGGCTGGAAAGACATTAGGAGCTCAAGCTGGTTCATCTGGTTATGCGGACTTTGAAGCAAATCCAGAACTTTTGAAGAATATTGTCGCTAATAAGGAAGCGAATCAATACCAAACCTTTAATGAAGCCTTGATTGATTTGAAAAACGATCGAATTGATGGTCTATTGATTGACCGTGTCTATGCAAACTATTATTTAGAAGCAGAAGGTGTTTTAAACGATTATAATGTCTTTACAGTTGGACTAGAAACAGAAGCTTTTGCGGTTGGAGCCCGTAAGGAAGATACAACCTTGGTTAAGAAGATAAATGAAGCTTTTTCTAGTCTTTACAAGGACGGCAAGTTCCAAGAAATCAGCCAAAAATGGTTTGGAGAAGATGTAGCAACCAAAGAAGTAAAAGAAGGACAGTAAGATAAAATAGTGGCTGAGACTACGTTTTGATTAGCAAAACGTAGTTTTTTTGTAATCTAGGAAAACGATAATAGCGATTGAATCTGGATAATTGAATATGGAATAGCCCACTGTGATTTCTAAAACATTGTTAAAAATTGATTTGACTTCCAAAATTAAAATGTTCTGTAATGAAATGCTGATGTAACTGTTTTAGAAACAATAAAACGCATAATATCAAGGTTTTTGCACCTTACATTATGCGTTTTTGTAATTTTAAGACTTGTTAGCTGATTTTTTACAATCCAGCAAAGTCCTTGATTTCTTGTGCTGACATTGAAGAGTCGCAACGGACGTTGATTTGTCCATCTGCAACGTGAACAAATCCTGGTACAGTTGGGATTCCGTAGCGTGAGCGGAATGCTTGCAACTCATTGAGTTGGCTTGCTTCTTCACTATTGATGAAGTAGATGTGAGCTTTGGTTTCAGCTACGACACCTGCCAAAGTACCAGCAAATTTACGGCAGTAAGGGCAAGTTTTGCGACCGATAAAGAAGGTTGCAGTTTCTTTATTATCAAGAGCTTCTTGCGCACGCGCAACTGTAGTGACTTCAAGGTCTTTGATATTATCTAAAAATTGTTCCATGAGATTACCTCGCTTTCATTGATAAATCTAGTATGCCATAAAGTTTCTAAAATTGCTTAGATTTGATACGAAAAAAAGATAAGATTGTTTGGTCTCATCTTTTATAGGATTTTATTTTACAAAAGCATTGATTTCTGCTTCGATGTTCGCAATTTTAGCTTGTGATTCTTCGTTTGTTTCCCCTACAACTGCAATGTAGAACTTGATTTTTGGTTCTGTACCTGAAGGGCGAACAGCAATCCATGAACCGTCAGCAAGTGTGTATTTCAACACATCGCTTGGAGGAGTTGTCAAGTTTGTAACAGTACCGTCAGCAGTAGCTGTTTGAGCTTTGAAGTCTTCTACGACAGTGATAGCTGTTGTGTTCCATTCTTTTGGAGCATTGTTACGGAATTTAGCCATAATCGCTTTGATTTGTTCAGCACCATCGACACCTGAAAGGGTAACAGAGATTGTCTTTTCTGCGTAGTAGCCGTACTCTTTGTAGATTTCTTCGATACCGTCAGCAAGTGTCAAACCACGTGAACGGTAGTAGGCAGCAAGTTCAGCAACGACAAGAACAGCTTGGATAGCGTCTTTATCACGTACAAATGGTTTAATCAAGTAACCGAAGCTTTCTTCAAATCCCATCATGTAAGTGTGATTGTGTTTTTCTTCGAATTCTTGGATTTTTTCAGCGATAAATTTGAAACCTGTCAGAACGTTGAACATAGTTGCGCCGTAGCTTTCAGCAATCTTTGTTACCAAGTCAGTTGATACGATAGATTTGCAAAGGGCTGCATTTTCAGGAAGAGTTCCAGCATTTTTATGAGCTTCCAAGATGTATTTAGCCATGATAGCACCGATTTGGTTACCTGAAAGGTTGAGGTAGCTACCATCTTTTTGAAGAACTTCAACACCAACACGGTCAGCGTCTGGGTCAGTTGCGACAAGAACATCTGCACCAACTTGACGACCAAGTTCTTCAGCAAGGGCAAAGGCTGCTTGGCTTTCTGGGTTTGGAGATTTTACAGTTGAGAAGTCTGGGTCAGCAGTTGCTTGCGCTTCAACAACTTGAACAGAGTCAAATCCTGCTTGGGCAAGAGCACGACGAGCCAACATTTCCCCAGTACCATGAAGTGGTGTGTAGATAATCTTCATGTCTTTACCAAATTCTTCAATCAAGGCTGGGTTGATGTTTACGTCCTTAACTTCTTTAAGGTATTCAACATCGACAGCTTCGCCGATAACTTCAATCAAGCCAGAAGCTTTTTCAGCTTCCACATCAGCAACTTCAACTGCAAATGGGGTTTCGATTGCACGGATATAAGTAGTCAAAGCGTCTGCGTCGTGTGGAGGCATTTGTCCACCGTCTTCACCGTAAACCTTGTATCCGTTAAATGGAGCAGGGTTGTGGCTGGCTGTGACCATGATACCCGCGAAACAGTTGAGGTGACGAACTGCAAATGAGAGTTCTGGAGTTGGACGAAGGCTTTCAAATACGTAAGATTTGATGCCGTGTTTAGCAAGAACTGCCGCAGATTCAAAGGCAAACTCAGGTGAGAAGTGACGGCTATCGTAGGCAATTGCGACACCGCGTTCTTTTTCGTTTCCACCTTTTGACTCAATCAAACGAGCCAATCCTTCAGTAGCTTGACGAACAACGTAGATGTTGATGCGGTTTGTACCAGCACCAATCAAGCCACGCATACCTGCAGTACCAAATTCAAGATTTGTATAGAAGGCATCTTCCTTTGTTTTTTCATCCATATTTTCCAAATCTTGACGAAGGTAGTCAGGAAGCTCCGCAAAATCAACCCATTTCTGGTAATTTTCTTGGTAAGACATTAAAATTCTCCTTTTTGTAAATTGTTTTAACCGTTCACATTATAGCACTTTTTAGCATTTTAGTAAAACGGTAGCATAAGTTTTTAGTCAATGAGCGAAGAAGACTGTACTATTCATAATTTTGATTTAAGTGTGTTCATTACAAACCGAAATGACAAGTCAAGTTTATCCTATTTGTAGTCTCTAAAAAATTGAAATTAAACCTTATTCGTTGTATAATTTAAAATGAGGATTATTATATAAGATCTGTTATAATATATATCTTTTGATATATATATATATGGAGGTAGTCATGAATAGTCCAGAAAAACAATTAAAATACAGTATTCGAAAAGTAAGTGTCGGTGCAGCTAGTGTTGTCATTGGGGCGCTCTATCTTTTGATGGGAGCTGGGATTGCTCATGCTGAGGGCGTGGAGTCAGCGAGGGAAGCTGAGAGGACAGCAAACCCGACAGATCCAGGACAGTCTGGAATTGGAGAGCCAGAAAACAAGACTGACCTCAGTCATACTGATGCAGCAGCAAACACCTATAATGCTCCCGTAGCTGACAATCCGCTAGTAACTCCAGAAAGTACGAAACCTCGTACTCGTAGTAAAAGAGAATTAGCTGATGGGGAGTCAAGTGATTCATCGAATGGAGCTACAGGAACTGAATCAGAGCCGACTTCTGGAAATGAGGGAGGTTCAGACACAGCAGATACTGATTCAGATTTACTGGATGCCAATCGTAAGGGTGACACAGTAAAAGAACACCAGCCCGGGGTCATTGTGCCTAAAGATGGAGAGACAGGTGGGGATGATAAGAATGCCCATCTGAAATTTGATACTCCTAAGGAAAATCTGACTCTCGAACAATTATGGGATATTGTAAAAAATATGCCAGACGACTTCCAAAATAATGAACGTTCTTACTTGCGTAGTATGAACACCCTTGGGGATGCTCTTAGATTTAAAAACGGCAAAGTCAGTGAAGATGGTACAGGAGATAAATTACAAGATGGTGAAATAAGAGAACTTGATTCTTTCGGTGGATGGACAGCGATTGCAGGTAAAGATGGCAGACCAGGTAAATTCGTTATTGGTAAGAAAAATGCAGATGGTTACTTTACAGGTTGGTATAAGAAAGAAGATGGTACGATTGAACAAGGTGGTATGCTTGGGGCAGATGCCTTAGATAACATCTTTGTGCACGAACAAGCATTAGACCGTCGTTTTAAATACATGCTTATGCTTGTTAAAGGACGTACACGAGCTAATCGTGACGAGACGGTTTCAGATAATTCGAAGTATGATCCACGTGCTCAAAATGAACGTGCTAATAAGAACTCCACCGAATTTAAGAATCTCCCATTTTTAGAAAAAGATAAGTATAATAAATATTCTCCAGGTGTAGTTGGATATAATGGGATAGAGAAGCAGTTTACTGCCTTTTCTCCTGGCTTCGGAAGCCGTGTTCGTGTGGAATTTGTGACAGGATATATCTCAGATATTAATGGTTCTAAAGGAACCTATCGAGTAGTCATTAAAACTAAGGATACTGCTGGCCAAGAGAAGACGGTATACGATGAAACCATTCACCGTGTAGCCGAAATCGTTCAAAATGAAAACTTGTACAAAAAAGGTTTAAATGTAGAACTGGCGAATTTCCAAATTTCCAAATTTTTTAAAGATGAGTTTAAATCTCGTGTTAATAAAATTCGTAATGAGAAAATAAAATTTACTCCATTACACCGTAAACCCAGAAGAGATTATACAGAAGAAGATACCAAACTGTACAATCAATTGGAAGCAGAAGCTACGGAAGAAGCTAAAAAACAAGGCGATATTGTGCTGAATGTTGACCAGAATACCATGCACATAAAAAATTCAGCAAAAAGAGATTCAGAATGGAAGAAAACTTTTACACACTCATCGCAGTCAACTACAAAGCTATCAAACGAATTAAATAATTTATTGAAAGTTGCTGATAAAGATACTCCTAATACCCCAACTTGGCTAGACTCAAGCACTCCTCCAGCTAAAGCTGATGACAGAGCATATAGACTACTCACTACTCTTATACCAGGTGCTAAGAAAATTACCTATCATGTTAAGGATGATCAGCTAGAAGTAGAAACAGAAAAATACACCTATCTCGCCGCTAGAAATGGTAGTAAGGAAGTGGGTATTCAAGGGTCAGATATAGAAGCAACTGCAAGTGCGGAGACATATAATGTTAATCCCCAAACCTTTGAGAGAGACAATACAAATACAAAAGCGAATAATCTTAATCATGGTTGGGCTAGATCTGATTCTGAAGAGTTCAAACATTTCTCACACTTTGTAGGGGTAGACAAAGGAATTGTGCGAACGAAGGTACTGACTGATAAAGAACTATCGGAAAAGATTAAGGACGCAGTGGGTCCTGGAAATAGCAATCTAGGAAAAGGTGGCTACTTCTCTACTGGGGATGTTTTATTAGGAAAAGATGTTGTTTCTTATACCGTACAAGTATTTTCAGAGAATAATGAAAGAGTAGGGGTAAACCCTCAAAGTCACCGTGTTCAGTATAATCTCCCAATTCTAGCTGACTTTTCAGTCATCCAAGATACTGTGGAACCATCACGAACCGTTGTTGAAAAAATCATTCCAAAACTAAATATTCCCGAAGAAGAGAAAAAGAAAATAACCGAAAAAATCAAGGAAAAGAAGAAAACCTCAGAATTGGCAGACCTAATCTCAGGAAATGTGAAAGTTCGCTATGTTGATGAACAAGGGCGTTTGCTATCATTGAAAAATGATACTGGAATTGGAGAAAAAGAAAGTGCCGGAACCTACATTACCAATAAAAAACAACTGATTGGTACGAGTTATGATGTCACAGATAAAAAACTCAGTAGCATGACTACTACTGATGGGACATATTATACTTTTAAAGAACTAGCCGCAAATTCTGAAAGTTTAACTGGGAATATTGTAAGCGAAGGTAGAACAGTGACCTTAGTTTATAAAGAAAGCGAAGCGCCAACCACTGCTACAGTAACAGCCAATTACTACAAAGAAGGCACCCAAGAGAAGTTGGCAGAGTCTGTTGTAAAAGCTGATTTAGCGATAGGTTCTCAGTATACTACAGAAGCAAAAACTATTGAAGGGAAAACAACAACTGAGGACAAAGAAGACCGAGTTATCACAAGGAAAACAACATACACCTTGGTAGCAACCCCTGCAAATGCCACAGGAACTGTACCAGAAGACGGTGCAACCGTTAACTACTACTACCGTGAGAATGTTGAAGAAACAGTGGTTCCTAAAACAGAAGATGTTCAAGAACGCAAAACCGTTACTCGTACCATCAAGTATGTCGATAAAGCCAACGAAACAACAGAAGTAGGTAGCCCAGTTACGCAAACAGTTGAACTAACAAGAACCAACAAGCGTAATAAAGTGACAGGTAAAGTAACAGCAGGAGACTGGTCAACAGGTACATGGGGTTCTCAAGACTCTCCAACTGTAACCAACTATGACGCCCCAGATAAGGCAACTGTAGCAGAAGCAACTGTAACGTCAACAACTACAGATACAACCGAAGTAGTGAAATACCCACAAGCTACAGAAGATGTTAAAGAAAGCAAAACTGTTACCCGTACCATCAAGTATATAGATGCGACTGATGAAACAACAGAAGTAGGTAGCCCAGTTACGCAAACAGTTGAATTAACAAGAACTAACAAGCGTAATAAAGTGACAGGTAAAGTAACAGCAGGAGACTGGTCAACAGGTACATGGGGTTCTCAAGACTCTCCAACTGTAACCAACTATGACGCCCCAGATAAGGCAACTGTAGCAGAAGCAACTGTAACGTCAACAACTACAGATACAACCGAAGTAGTGAAATATCCGCAAGCTACAGAAGATATTAAAGAAAGCAAAACTGTTACCCGTACCATCAAGTATGTAGATGCGACTGATGAAACGACAGAAGTAGCTAGACCAGTTACGCAAACAGTTGAATTAACAAGAACTAACAAGCGTAATAAAGTGACAGGTGAAGAAACAGCAGGAGACTGGTCAACAGGTACATGGGGTTCTCAAGATTCTCCAACTGTAACCAACTATGACGCCCCAGATAAGGCAACTGTAGCGGAAGCAACTGTAACATCAACAACTACAGATACAACCGAAGTAGTGAAATACCCACAAGCTACAGAAGATGTTAAAGAAAGCAAAACTGTTACTCGTACCATCAAGTATGTCGATAAAGCCAACGAAACAAAAGAAGTGGCTGACTCAGTTACGCAAACAGTTGAATTAACAAGAACCAACAAGCGTAATAAAGTGACAGGTAAAGTAACAGCAGGAGACTGGTCAACAGGTACATGGGGTTCTCAAGATTCTCCAACTGTAACCAACTATGACGCCCCAGATAAGGCAACTGTAGCGGAAGCAACTGTAACATCAACAACTACAGATACAACCGAAGTAGTGAAATACCCACAAGCTACAGAAGATGTTAAAGAAAGCAAAACTGTTACCCGTACCATCAAGTATGTAGATGCGACTGATGAAACAACAGAAGTGGCAACACCAGTTACGCAAACAGTTGAATTAACAAGAACCAACAAGCGTAACAAAGTGACGAAAGTCGTGACAGAAGGTGAATGGACAACAGGCAACTGGGACGAAAAAACTTCACCATCAGTAGAAAACTATGACGCCCCAGATAAGGCAACTGTAGCGGAAGCAACTGTAACATCAACAACTACAGATACAACCGAAGTAGTGAAATATCCGCAAGCTACAGAAGATATTAAAGAAAGCAAAACTGTTACCCGTACCATCAAGTATGTAGATGCGACTGATGAAACGACAGAAGTAGCTAGACCAGTTACGCAAACAGTTGAATTAACAAGAACCAACAAGCGTAATAAAGTGACGAAAGTCGTGACAGAAGGTGAATGGACAACAGGCAACTGGGACGAAGTCGTATCGCCAGAAATTGAAAATTATGGTAAACCAGATTTACCAAAAGTATCGAATGCAGAAGTAACAGCAGATTCAAAAGGTACGACTATTTTGGTAAGGTATGACCGTTTATCAAGACCAGAAAAACCAATTCCAGAAAAACCAGAAATTCCAAGTCCTCAGGAACCAGGTGCTCCAGGTGAACCGACTCCAGACAAACCAAACCCACAACCAAATCCAGAGCATCCAAGTGTTCCGACACCAAACCCAGAACTACCAAATCAAGAGACTCCAATACCAGAGCTAACTCCAGAACCAGGTGCTCCAAAAACTGAAATTCCAGTGAGTCCAGACCCAGAAGTTCCGACTTCTGAGACAAATAAAAGAGAGGAATTGCCAAACACAGGTACAGAAGCGAATGCTACCTTGGCTAGCGCTGGTATCATGACCTTATTAGCTGGTCTAGGATTAGGATTCTTCAAGAAAAAAGAAGATGAAAAATAATAGATTTTAGAATCTAGGAACAAGGAAAAGCTCACAGATGTGTGCTTTTTCCTGGTTTTGAGAACGAGGTCTTTCGAGAAGATTAAAAACGCTTACAAGTCCATTAGACTGGGAAACTCTGAATCCTATTTTTTTAAAAATATTTCCAGAAATCAGTTGCTAAATAGGGTAAAAATTGATAGAATAAAGAATATCTAAAAAATTTTAAGGAGAATCTAGCAAATGGATTTCACATGGGCACTGAAATATGCCACTGAATTTTTGGGAACTGCCATTTTGATCATTCTTGGGAATGGTGCAGTTGCCAACGTTGAACTTAAAGGTACGAAAGGTCACCAAAGTGGCTGGCTCGTCATCGCTGTTGGTTATGGTATGGGGGTTATGATTCCAGCCTTGATGTTTGGTAACGTATCTGGGAACCACATCAACCCTGCTTTCACTCTAGGACTTGCAGTTAGCGGTCTTTTCCCTTGGGCACAAGTGGTACCTTACATTATCGCGCAAGTCTTGGGGGCTATCTTTGGTCAAGCCTTAGTTGTGGCAACACACCGTCCATTCTACTTGAAAACTGAAAACCCAAATAACATCTTGGGAACTTTCTCAACTATTTCAAGTATTGACCATGGTACAAAAGAAAGTCGCTATGCAGCAACTGTCAATGGTTTGATTAATGAGTTTGTTGGTTCATTTGTTTTGTTCTTTGCAGCTCTCGGTTTGACTAAAAACTTCTTTGGTGCTGAAGTGCTTCAATACATGAAACAAATGGCAACACAAGCAGGACAGACAGTTGATTTTTCTGACTTGGCTATTAAAGCACAGGTGACTCCACACACTGCTTCAGGACTTTCTGTGGCTCACTTGGCACTTGGATTCCTCGTTATGGCTTTGGTAACATCACTTGGAGGACCTACAGGACCTGCCTTGAACCCAGCTCGTGACTTGGGGCCACGTCTCCTTCATGCTTTCCTTCCAAAATCAGTTCTTGGTGAGAATAAAGGCGATTCAAAATGGTGGTATTCTTGGGTACCAGTAGTAGCACCTATTGCAGCAGCAATTGCGGCAGTAGCTGTATTCAAATTCCTTTATCTCTAAGAAATAGCTCCTTTAACATTTGAGTGAGCACCATTTATAAGTAAGAGAGGATCAGATTGGTTCTCTCTTTTTGATTTTTCAGGGAAATGAAAGAAAATCGACACAAACTCCTCTCCAGCAGTGGTTTAAAAGTCTCAGTGGGTTATTCCAACTTTAATGGGCTATAGTAGGTTGCAGTTGAAATAATAGACCCTTTTTCTCAAACATTGTGAGAAATTAGTTTGAATTCCCCAATCAAATTGTGCAGTTTTCATTCTACTATATATTATATTATCGGAGATGGGTTCCCTATCTTGTAAGTCTGCTTTATAGTGGGTTGAAGTTGGAATAGTCCGCCCTTCTTTCTCGAACATTGTGAGGAATTGATTTGCCTTCCTCAACAAAATGTTCAGTTTCTATTTCATTTTACTATAAAATAAGCGATTAGGGGGGCTATTCTTCGACCTACATTGACTCTGCTGAGTCCTATGATTGTTATCGTTTTATCTGCAATTTTATACTCAATGAAAATCAAAGGGCAAACTAAGAAGCTAGCCGCAGGTTGCTCANNATAGAACTGACGAAGTCAGCTCAAAATAGTGTTTTGAGGTTGTAGATGAAGAGGTTGGGCAAAAACTCGACTTTAGGAAAAAATGAAGTAAATCTCCCCACAATAAAACGCATAGTACCAAGGTTTCTCTCAAGACCTGATACTATATGTTTTTCTGATTGCAAAGACTTTTTGACCAGTCTCAACTATACCTAAGGTAAGGCGATGCTGACGTGGTTTGAAGAGATTTTCGAAGAGTATTAAACCGATGTTGTGAGTAACTTTTACCTAACTTCCTAGTTTGCTTTTGTAGTATAAACCAGAGATTGTTTACATTTTCAGCAAGTGAGTGGATGAATAATGCTGAAAACTCCTTTAAGGATAAGTCTATTTAGTACTTTCTATTAGTTAGTTAAATTTTTACCAAGAATAATTCACAAAAACGTTGTAAAACACTTGCAATTTAGCTGAAATTTGATAAAATAGTAAGGAAAGTTAGACTGTATTGCCTACTGTCTATCTATAAAATATATTTTATTGGAGGCTTTTACTCAAATGGCAAAAGAAAAATACGATCGTAGTAAACCACACGTTAATATTGGTACTATCGGACACGTTGACCACGGTAAAACTACCCTAACTGCAGCTATCACAACTGTTTTGGCACGTCGCTTGCCTTCATCAGTTAACCAACCTAAAGACTATGCGTCTATCGATGCTGCTCCAGAAGAACGCGAACGCGGTATCACTATCAACACTGCACACGTTGAGTACGAAACTGAAAAACGTCACTACGCTCACATCGACGCTCCAGGACACGCGGACTACGTTAAAAACATGATCACTGGTGCCGCTCAAATGGACGGAGCTATCCTTGTAGTAGCTTCAACTGACGGACCAATGCCACAAACTCGTGAGCACATCCTTCTTTCACGTCAGGTTGGTGTTAAACACCTTATCGTCTTCATGAACAAAGTTGACTTGGTTGACGACGAAGAATTGCTTGAATTGGTTGAAATGGAAATCCGTGACCTATTGTCAGAATATGACTTCCCAGGTGACGATCTTCCAGTTATCCAAGGTTCAGCTCTTAAAGCTCTTGAAGGTGACTCTAAATACGAAGACATCGTTATGGAATTGATGAACACAGTTGATGAGTACATCCCAGAACCAGAACGTGACACTGACAAACCATTGCTTCTTCCAGTCGAAGACGTATTCTCAATCACTGGACGTGGTACAGTTGCTTCAGGACGTATCGACCGTGGTATCGTTAAAGTCAACGACGAAATCGAAATCGTTGGTATCAAAGAAGAAACTCAAAAAGCAGTTGTTACTGGTGTTGAAATGTTCCGTAAACAACTTGACGAAGGTCTTGCCGGAGATAACGTAGGTGTCCTTCTTCGTGGTGTTCAACGTGATGAAATCGAACGTGGACAAGTTATCGCTAAACCAGGTTCAATCAACCCACACACTAAATTCAAAGGTGAAGTCTACATCCTTACTAAAGAAGAGGGTGGACGTCACACTCCATTCTTCAACAACTACCGTCCACAATTCTACTTCCGTACTACTGACGTTACAGGTTCAATCGAACTTCCAGCAGGTACTGAAATGGTAATGCCTGGTGATAACGTGACAATCGACGTTGAGTTGATCCACCCAATCGCCGTAGAACAAGGTACTACATTCTCTATCCGTGAGGGTGGACGTACTGTTGGTTCAGGTATGGTTACAGAAATCGAAGCTTAATTCGATTTAGTTCCCAGAAGAACAATTATTTAAGTCAGACACTGAAAGAATCTTGCATTGCAAGGTTCTTTTTTTCAAATATTGAACTAATACTCAATGAAAATCACAGAGCAAACTAGGAAGCTAACCGCAGGCTGCTCAAAACATGTTTTTGAGGTTGTAGATAA
>NZ_VMMQ01000025.1:0-15290 GCF_013277295.1 Streptococcus sp. 477 | reverse complement strand
TAAACGAATTAAGGTAAAATTAAAAGGACTTAGCCTTGTGCAGTACAGAACTAAATCCTTTGGATAAATTAATTGTCTAACTTTTGGGGTCAGTACAGAAAAGCCTTGGTCGTATGCGTTTTATTATGGGAAAATGTACTTGACCTCTGTATTTCATTTTGAAAATGACAAAATCCTGAGTTTAGAGTTCTCAGGATTTTTCGTTTACTGTTGTGGTTGTTGTTGAGGGGTCTGTGGAGCTGGAGTTTGATTGGCTCCGGGTGTATTTGGCGCTTGGTTTTGACCATTGGTACTAGCATCAGGACTTGTGGCTGGTGCTTGATTTTGACTATTATTACTAGCATCAGGACTTGTAGTTGGTGCTAGGCTAGTAGAGCCTTCTGTACTTGTTGAGGAGTTTTCGGTTGAAGATGATTGGGATGTTGTTTCAGTCCAAGTCGGTCTTGCTCCATTTTGGAAAACAAACTGCCCATTTCGATAGATACCATCTGGTATATTCCAATCCTCTGGATTGCTTCCTTCAGACAGGTAGGTCATCATAGAGCGGTAAACTTTGGCAGCGACCGTAAGGCCATTGCCTACAAGTGGTGTCAGACGGTTAGAATAGCCTGTCCATACAGCCATTGAATATTTACGCGTATAGCCAGCAAATAGTTCATCAGGTGCTACAAACTGAGAGGTCTTGATGTGGTTTTCAATTTCCTCGTCTGTATAGTTAGAGGTTCCTGTTTTACCAGCCTGAGGGAGCCAAGCAAGATAGGCATTTCGTCCAGTTCCATAAGTCAAGACTGTTTTCATCATGTCGGTCATCATATAGGCTGTCGTTTCCTTCATGGCACGAGTTCCGACATTAGAGAGCTCTTTTTCACTCCCATCACTAAAGACGACTTTATGGATATACATTGGCTTATAGTAAGTTCCACCATTTGCAAAGGCAGCGTAAGCAGCAGCCATCTTTTCACTACTTGCTCCATATTTTTTGTCTGATTCGGTTGTGTTACTTGAAATGGCATTTGAGTAGTGAAGACTTGGGTAGTCGATTCCGAGACCATTTAGGAAAGTCTTGGCGCGGTTGAGTCCGACCTTGTTTAGCGTTTCCACGGCTGGGACGTTTCGCGATTGTTGCAGGGCGTATTGCAAGGTGATGTTGCCAAAGTAGCCCCTATCCCAGTTATAGACAGGGGTATCTGTCCCAGGATAGTTATAGGGCTCATCGTGAACGATAGTAGCAGTTGAATCGTAGACACCGTACTCCAAGGCAGGAGCATAGTCTGTGATCGGTTTCATAGTTGATCCCCAGTCGCGGTTTGTTTCCACTGCTTGGTTAATTCCGAAGGAAACATTACTTGACTGATGTCGTGCTCCTAGCTGGGCAATGACTTTACCGTTAGAAACATCGACAATGGTAGAAGCGACTTGCAATTCATCGTCTGGATAGGCAACGTATTCGTCTGTATTGTAAATATCCCACAGATGTTTTTGAGCTTCTTGGTCTACATTTGTGTAGACATCCATCCCAGTTGTGAGCAGGTTATAGCCTGTTTCTTCTTCAACTTGATTGATGACTTCCTTGAGGTAATTATCCATGTAAGCAGGGTAATTACTTGCTGATTTGAGACTTTGTAGTCCATCAGTAATTGATGTGTTGACTGCTTTCTCATACTGTTCAGCAGAGATGTAGCCTTGATTTTTCATTTCAGATAAGACCAAGTTTCGGCGGTTTTGGGCTGCTTCTGGATGTGAATAGGGGTCATATTGGTTTGGTGCCTGAGGCATTCCAGCCAGCAAGGCTAACTGAGGTAAACTTAAATTATTGAGGTCTTTACCATAGTAGTTTTGAGCGGCTGTCTGCATTCCATAGTTGCCATTAGACATGTAGACCTTATTTATATAGTAGGTCAAGATTTCTTGCTTGGTTGCTTTTTGTTCTAACTGAATCGCTAACCAAGCTTCCTGAGCCTTACGAGAAATAGTCTGGTCGGAAGTCGAGGTTGAAAAGTAAGTCAACTTAATCAACTGTTGGGTGAGAGTTGATCCACCTTGGAGGGAATTGCTTTGCAGATTGCGCAAGAAAGCTCCCAGGATACGGATGGTATCAATCCCCCTGTGGTCGAAGAAGCGATGGTCTTCGATAGAAACGATTGCCTTAACCAAATCTGTGGGAATATCATTAGCTTGGGCATTGACGCGGCGTTCAGAACCCAAGTCAGCAATGAGTTGATTTTTATTGTCGTAGATTTTACTAGAGGTTGTTGCAACTAGTTTACTCTCGGATAGGCTAGGAGCCTTGCTAACGTAGTAGAAAAAAACTCCTCCGCCTAAGACAATGGCTGCGATAACCAAGCTTAAGAAGCTAATGCTCAGATACTTGATTAGGCGCAGAATCGTTGGTTTGTTCATCTTGTTTTACCACCTAATAAATGTTCTTTGATAACATTGAGATAAGGAATTTGAGGGAAGGCACTAGCCTTGATTTCATATCCATATTCTCGAATATATCCAAGTGGCATTGATTTTTGCCCCTTATCTTGATGATAGAAGCGAATCAAATCGAATGCCGGCAATAAGTAGGTTTCTTG
Source organism: Streptococcus sp. 477 (assembly GCF_013277295.1). Taxonomy (NCBI): domain Bacteria; kingdom Bacillati; phylum Bacillota; class Bacilli; order Lactobacillales; family Streptococcaceae; genus Streptococcus; species Streptococcus sp. 477. Next base: position 12,711 of record NZ_VMMQ01000025.1, on the reverse strand, counting down.
CTGAGAAGAAAAGTGAAGAAGGACAAAGCAGATTCCTTGTTGGGCAAGGACTTGTTCCATATGCTGAATCTGATGTGGATGAAAATTTTTCATCGGAATCGCACGTTTTTGTTTTGTTTCCTTGGCTTCAAAGTCGATGTAATATCCATTATAAACGCCAGAATAGTCCGTCGTTGAAGCTTGTCGAAAATAGGCTTCAACAATCTTGGCACGACTTCGTTGTGGATAGTCCACTCGTACGATTTGAATAGGGGTTGGTTTCTTGTGTATAACAGCCAAGCCCTGAGACAAATAGTAGTCGTTGGTAGCATTGATCATCTTTTCAAAAGACATTCCTCGATTTGCGAAATTTTTGGGTTGAGAAAGAGATGTTTGTCTTTTTTGTGATGAAAGTTTATGTGGATAGTTGACCATAATTCTCCTTATTGGTACAATAACATCACTTTATTATACCATAAATTTGCACAGAAAGGGTTAAAAATGGCTATAGCTTTTATCACAAGATATTTTTTCGCTTCATTCATATTCAGTTGGATCCTTTTCATATGACTATTCTACCAAATGGGATATTTTCACGTTCGATTTACTAAAGACATTATCACATTCGAATCACAACGTAGTATAAAAAATATAAATATCATTTGATTTAATTTTATAAATGTTATATAATGATGTCGAAAGCGCTTTACAAACAAGATATAATCTAGAGTCGTAATTATATAGGCTTGATTTTAGCTTTATTGTTTTATTGATTCGGAACATTCTTCTAGTAATTAACTATAGACTGATTAAACTTGGGATTGAAATTATCTCCATACTTATATATTTTGAAGGAATCTCTATGAAAGACATTATTCGGATACTATCTATTGGCTTTTTATGGATTCTGTTGATAGCAAATGTAGTGCATGCAGCAACTGCGATTACTTATAATGGACAGGGAATAAGAGGTCAATATTCAATACAAGCTTGGTACACTAACCGTAGAGGAACCTATACTGTTAATCATAACCAAACTCCTAGACCTGGGAGTGGGAACGTAGGGTTTAGAGTTTCTGTTGTGAGTCGTTCATGGATTGGTGGTAAAATATATGCATCATCTGTTTATTATGGAAAAACTAGTGGAACAATTAGTGTTGATCTAAATTCAGGTACTTATGGATTATATTTCAATACTGAGGATAGAGGTTTATATAATATTTCAGGTAGTGTGACTTATTAATTGAGTATTTATTTGGATAAGTCTTTTATTAACTATTTTATAATTTTTTAGTTTAATACTCTTCCTTACTAATCATATCAATTGGTTTTTATAGTAAAATGAAACTAGAATAGTACAACATAATTTCTAAAGCATTGTTAGAAATTAATTTGAATGCCTCAAATGATTTATCCTCATCTTATTTCAATTTACTATAGTTTCTTTGTGAGTTTTGATGTAGAAAAGTATTTTGTGATGGATTATAAAGATTGAATAGATATAAGTTATTTTAAAACATACTTTTAAAGAGAATTTGGTAATAATAAGTGAATTATTATCAATTAAAAATAAGTTTGGTAAAAAATCTTTACAATCAGAAAAACCGAATATTATCACGATTTTAAAATCTTTGATCATATACGGTTTATTATTGAAATATTTGTTTTCTCTTAAAATTGATGCTTTTATAAAATTAAAAAGCAATATAGGTAGTAGATATTTTCATAGATTTGTTACTGATTTTGTCAGTATTATCTACAACCTCAAAAAAGGATACTATTCAAACTGTGCTTAGTTCTTTTGTTTTCTGTTTACTATGAGTTTTCACCTGGCCTTCTTTAAAATCAAAGTTTACATGTTTTGTTGACAGTTTGCGTAATAAACATCGGAGTTTAAATATATACTTTAAACAAATGCCTATCATTAGTACATATTATAAAAAATGATGCTCTTTCTGATTTTAAAGGAATGTAAATAGAATATCTAAGATTTGTAGTTTTATTTTATGTAATGAATTATCTTTTTTCCTAATCTGCTATCATGGATATTGCTTCCAATTATAAAACCTATTGTGTTTGTAAATATATCTCCTATATCAAAGAATCCGAGATGAAATACATATTGTGAGGTTTCTATTATTGTTATGAAAAAGATAAAACGCATGACTGTTTTAAAATTAAATTTAAATAATCCTCCTATTGGGATAAAAATTACAATATTTAAAAGAGAAATTGTTGAATCAATTAAAAGTGAATCTTTGATAAACTCAACGAGATTAAAGTTAACTCCCTGAATACCTAAATTTTTAAAAAGTAGCGAATAAACAAGAATTAAACAGTAAAGAAAATAAGATATTCTTATCAATCTAGTATCAAGTCTGTGCGTATAGCTAGATCTTAGGAAAGTGAATAAAAACAATGTTAGAATTAGAATGATGAATAGAGGTCTCCAGAAATCAGAGCCACCGGTAGGAAAACTAAAGATAGAGATGAATTGGAAGTAAAGGTATTCCATAAAAAACCATCTACAAATTAGGAAGGAAATAGCTAAATTTAAAAAATCAAGTATATATATTTTTTTCATTTTATAATCTCCTAAATTTCATTTATATACCATATTATATCATAAATTTGCACAGAAAGGGTTAAAAATGGCTACAGCTTTGGTTTTAGGCTATTCTGCTTTTGATTTGGGTTTGTCTTCTGACAAGGATCCTCGTCTTAAATTGATAAAAAAAGCAATACGTAAAGATTTAGAGGCTATGGCAGCAGATGGGGTGGCTTGGCTTGTGTTTACAGGAAGTTTGGGTTTTGAATATTGGGTTTTAGAGGTTGCTCAGGAGATGAAAATCGAATACGGTTTCCAGTTGGCGACCATTTTTGCTTTTGAAGCCCATGGGGAAAATTGGAATGAAGGCAATCAGATCAAACTGAGTCGTTTTAAGCAGGTAGACTTTGTCAAATATGCCTATCCTCGCTATGAACACAAGGGGCAGTTAAGAGATTACCAGCAGTTTTTACTGGAAAATACGAATAGTTCCTATCTTTTTTATGATGAAGAAAATGAAACGAAATTAGCTTATTTTTACCAAAAGATGAAAAATCAAGAGGACTATTTTATAAAGAGATTAACATTTGATCAATTAAATGAACTTGCTGAAAATTTTTCCGAAAATTGAAGCTTTGACCTTGATTTTTGTTTGCTTTTTTTTATATAATAATGCTAGCAAGCAAGAATGGAGAGAGACATGGCAAGTATTATTTTTTCAGCGAAAGATATTTTGGAACAAGAGTTTGGGCGTGAAGTCCGTGGATATAGCAAGGTAGAAGTGGATGAGTTTTTAGACGATGTCATCAAGGACTATGAAACCTATGCTGCCTTGGTCAAGTCACTTCGTCAGGAAATTGCGGATTTGAAGGAAGAATTAACTCGTAAACCGCAAGTGAGTTCGGCTCCAAGTCCTAGTCACCCAGATCCAATTGATGTGGCAGCTTCATCTTCTATGACGAATTTTGATATTTTGAAACGCTTGAATCGTCTTGAAAAAGAAGTATTCGGTAAACAAATTTTAGACAATACTGATTTGTAATTCAGGTCTTGTTACATGCAATTTTTGGATAATCGCGTGAGAAGAATTGCTTCTCATGAGGAAAGTCCATGCTAGCACAGGCTGTGATGCCTGTAGTGTTTGTGCTAGGCGAAACCATAAGCCTAGGGACGAGAAATCGTTACGGCAGTTGAAATGGCTAAGTCTTTTGATAGGTCAGAGTAGGCTTGAAAGTGCCACAGTGACGGAGTCTTTCTGGAAACGGAGAGAGTGGAACGCGGTAAACCCCTCAAGCTAGCAACCCAAATTTTGGTCGGGGCATGGAGTACACGGAAACGAACGTAGTATTCTGACTGCTATCAGCTGGAGCTGTTAGTGGTAGACAGATGATTATCGAAGGAAGTGGTCCTAGTCACTTCTGGAACAAAACATGGCTTATAGAAAATTGCATATAGGTTGGGGCTGAGAAATTTTCTCAACCTCATTTTTTAAAGTGGACATATAGAAAGGTCTTGCAAGACTGTAACATGAAAAAAGAATTTAATTTAATTGCAACTGTGGCAGCAGGGCTTGAGGCTGTCGTTGGTCGTGAAGTGCGAGAGTTGGGCTACGATTGTCAGGTTGAAAATGGACGTGTTCGTTTTCAAGGAGACGTGAGAGCTATTATCGAAACCAATCTTTGGCTTCGGGCAGCAGATCGTATCAAAATTATCGTAGGAACGTTCCCAGCTAAGACTTTTGAAGAGCTGTTTCAGGGAGTTTTCGCCCTAGATTGGGAAAATTATTTACCACTTGGAGCTCGGTTCCCGATTTCAAAAGCCAAATGTGTTAAATCTAAACTTCACAATGAGCCCAGTGTTCAGGCTATTTCTAAGAAAGCTGTTGTCAAGAAATTGCAGAAACACTATGCTCGCCCAGAAGGTATTCCACTGATGGAGAATGGCCCAGAGTTTAAGATTGAGGTCTCTATTCTCAAAGATGTGGCAACTGTCATGATTGATACGACCGGGTCTAGTCTCTTTAAACGTGGCTATCGTACCGAAAAAGGGGGAGCCCCTATCAAGGAAAACATGGCAGCAGCTATTTTGCAACTCTCTAACTGGTATCCAGACAAGCCTTTGATTGATCCGACCTGTGGTTCGGGGACTTTCTGTATTGAGGCAGTTATGATTGCTCGAAAGATGGCACCAGGACTTCGTCGCTCTTTTGCCTTTGAGGAATGGAACTGGATTAGTGATCGCTTGATTCAAGAAGTGCGTACAGAAGCGGCTAAAAAAGTAGACCGTGAGCTGGAACTGGATATTATGGGCTGTGATATTGATGCTCGCATGGTGGAAATTGCTAAGGCCAATGCCCAGGCAGCTGGTGTTGCAGGAGATGTTACCTTTAAGCAGATGCGCGTGCAGGATTTACGTTCCGATAAAATCAATGGTGTGATTATTTCCAATCCGCCTTACGGGGAGCGTTTATCAGATGATGCAGGAGTTACCAAGCTCTATACTGAGATGGGGCAAGTATTTGCACCACTGAAAACTTGGAGCAAATTTATCCTGACTAGTGATGAAGCTTTTGAAAGTAAGTATGGTAGCCAAGCAGATAAGAAGCGTAAGTTATACAACGGAACCTTGAAAGTGGATCTGTATCAATATTTTGGTCAGCGTGTCAAACGGCAAGAGGTAAAATAGAAAGGGATACTCATGAGTAAAAAAAGACGAAATCGTCATAAAAAAGAAGGCCAAGAACCGCAATTTGATTTTGATGAAGCAAAAGAGCTAACAGTTGGTCAAGCTATTCGTAAAAATGAAGAAGTGGAAGCAGGAGTCTTGCCTGAGGATTCCATTTTGGACAAGTATGTTAAGCAACACAGAGATGAAATTGAGGCGGATAAGTTTGCGACTCGCCAATACAAAAAAGAGGAGTTAGTTGAAACTCAGAGTCTGGATGATTTAATTCAAGAGATGCGTGAGGCTGTAGAAGAGTCAGAAGCTTCTTCGGAGGAAGTTCCATCTTCTGAAGACATCTTACCACCCTTGCCTCTGGACGATGAGGAGCAAGGCTTGGATCCTCTATTGCTAGAGGATGAAAATCCAACAGAAATGACTGAAGAAGTGGAAGAGGAGCAAAACCTTTCTCGTCTGGAACAAGAAGACTCAGAAAAGAAAAGCAAAAAAGGCTTTGTTTTGACCGCTTTGGCGCTTGTATCAGTAATTATCTGTGTCAGTGCTTATTATGTCTATCGTCAAGTGAATCGCTCGACCAAGGAAATTCAGACTTCTCAATCAACCACAAACACGCAGGCAGAAGTGGAAGAATTTAATAATTTATATGATGCTTTCTACACAGATAGTAATAAAACGGCTTTGAAAAATAGCCAGTTTGATAAACTGACTCAACTCAAAACCTTGCTTGATAAACTGGAAGGTAGTCGTGAACATACGCTAGCCAAATCTAAGTATGATAGTCTAGCAACGCAAATCAAGGCCATTCAAGATGTCAATGCTCAATTTGAGAAACCAGCTATTGTGGATGGTGTCTTGGATACCAATGCCAAAGCCAAATCGGATGCTAAATTTACGGATATTAAAACTGGAAATACGGAGCTTGATAAAGTGCTAGATAAGGCTATCAGCCTTGGTAAGAGCCAGCAAACAAGTACTTCTAGCTCAAGTTCAAGTGAAACTAGTAGCTCAAGCACTAGTCAAACAAGCTCAAATACGACTAGTGAGACAAGCCCAAGTAGTTCAAATGCTGCCTCAAATGAGACTAGAAGTTCTCGTAGCAAAGTCAATATGGGCGTATCAAGTGCGGGTGTTGCTGTTCAAAGAAGTGCCAGTCGTGTTGCCTATAACCAGTCTGCTATTGATGATAGTAACAACTCTGCCTGGGATTTTGCGGATGGTGTCTTGGAACAAATTCTAGCGACTTCACGATCACGTGGCTATATCACTGGAGACCAATATATCCTTGAACGTGTCAATATCGTTAACGGCAATGGTTATTACAACCTCTACAAGCCAGATGGAACCTATCTCTTTACCCTTAACTGTAAGACAGGCTACTTTGTCGGAAATGGCGCTGGTCATGCAGATGACTTGGACTACTAAGCAGTCGTTACAAAATTCTTTCTTTTCAAAAGTAAAAATGATAAAATAAAATAAATGAAACAAGAGGAGTGTCAAATGACAAAAGCTAACTTTGGTGTCGTAGGTATGGCCGTAATGGGTCGTAACCTTGCCCTTAATATTGAATCTCGTGGTTACACAGTTGCTATTTACAACCGTAGTAAAGAAAAAACGGAAGATGTGATTGCTTGCCATCCTGAAAAGAACTTTGTACCAAGCTATGACGTTGAAAGTTTTGTAAACTCAATCGAAAAACCTCGCCGTATCATGCTGATGGTTCAAGCTGGACCTGGTACAGATGCTACTATCCAAGCCCTTCTTCCACACCTTGACAAAGGTGATATCTTGATTGACGGCGGAAACACTTTCTACAAAGACACCATCCGTCGTAATGAAGAATTGGCAAACTCAGGTATCAACTTTATCGGTACTGGGGTTTCTGGTGGTGAAAAAGGTGCCCTTGAAGGGCCGTCTATCATGCCTGGTGGACAAAAAGAAGCCTACGAATTGGTTGCAGATGTTCTTGAAGAAATTTCAGCTAAAGCACCAGAAGATGGCAAACCATGTGTGACTTACATCGGTCCTGATGGAGCTGGTCACTATGTGAAAATGGTTCACAACGGTATCGAGTATGGGGATATGCAATTGATCGCAGAAAGCTATGACTTGATGCAACACTTGCTTGGCCTTTCTGCAGAAGACATGGCTGAAATCTTTACTGAGTGGAACAAGGGTGAATTGGACAGCTACTTGATCGAAATCACAGCTGATATCTTGAGCCGTAAAGACGATGAAGGTCAAGACGGACCAATCGTAGACTACATCCTTGATGCCGCGGGTAACAAGGGAACTGGTAAATGGACTAGCCAATCATCACTTGACCTTGGTGTGCCATTGTCGCTAATTACTGAGTCAGTATTTGCTCGCTACATTTCAACTTACAAAGAAGAACGCGTGCATGCTAGCAAGGTTCTTCCAAAACCAGCTGCCTTCAAATTTGAAGGAGATAAGGCTGAATTGATTGAAAAAATCCGTCAAGCCCTTTACTTCTCAAAAATCATCTCATACGCACAAGGTTTTGCTCAATTACGTGTAGCTTCTAAAGAAAATAACTGGAACTTGCCATTTGCAGACATCGCATCTATCTGGCGTGATGGCTGTATCATCCGTTCTCGTTTCTTGCAAAAGATTACAGATGCTTACAACCGTGATGCAGACCTTGCCAACCTTCTTTTGGATGAGTACTTCTTGGATGTTACTGCTAAGTACCAACAAGCAGTGCGTGATATCGTAGCTCTTGCAGTTCAAGCTGGTGTGCCAGTACCAACCTTCTCAGCAGCTATTACTTACTTTGATAGCTACCGTTCAGCTGATCTTCCAGCTAACTTGATCCAAGCGCAACGTGATTACTTTGGTGCCCACACTTACCAACGTAAAGACAAAGAAGGAACCTTCCACTACTCTTGGTATGACGAAAAATAAGTAGGTCTGCCATGGGGAAACGGATTTTATTACTTGAGAAAGAACGAAATCTAGCTCATTTTTTAAGTTTGGAACTCCAAAAAGAGCAATACCGAGTTGATCAGGTTGAGGAGGGGCAAAAAGCCTTCTCCATGGCTCTTCAGACAGACTATGACTTGATTTTATTGAATGCTCATCTGGGGGATATGACAGCCCAGGATTTTGCAGATAAGCTGAGTCGAACTAAGCCAGCCTCAGTCATCATGATTTTAGATCATTGGGAAGACTTGCAAGAAGAGCTGGAAGTTGTTCAGCGTTTTGCAGTTTCATACATCTATAAGCCAGTCCTTATCGAAAATCTGGTAGCGCGTATTTCGGCGATCTTCCGAGGTCGGGACTTCATTGATCAACACTGCAGTCTGATGAAAGTTCCAAGGACCTACCGCAATCTTAGGATAGATGTTGAACATCACACGGTTTATCGTGGTGAAGAGATGATTGCTCTGACTCGCCGTGAGTATGACCTTTTGGCGACACTTATGGGAAGCAAGAAAGTTCTGACTCGTGAGCAGTTGTTGGAAAGTGTCTGGAAGTATGAAAGTGGGACCGAGACAAATATCGTAGATGTCTATATCCGTTATCTACGTAGCAAGCTTGATGTTAAAGGCCAAAAAAGCTACATTAAAACCGTGCGTGGTGTTGGTTACACCATGCAAGAATAGAAAAGTAGTTGCAGTTGTGTAACTGCTTTTTTGAGGAGTTTTTATATATTGACATGCAGTCGGGTCTTTGCTACAATCGTTTTAGGAGGGTATATAGATGAAAATTTTGAAAAAAACTATGCAAGTTGGACTGACAGTATTTTTCTTTGGTTTGCTAGGGACCAGTACAGTATTTGCAGATGATTCTGAAGGATGGCAGTTTGTCCAAGAAAACGGAAGAACCTACTACAAAAAGGGGGACCTCAAAGAAACCTACTGGCGAGTGATTGATGGTAAGTACTATTATTTTGATTCTCTATCTGGAGAGATGGTTGTCGGCTGGCAATATATCCCGTTTCCATCTAAAGGTAGTACAATTGGTCCTTACCCAAATGGTATCAGATTAGAAGGTTTTCCAAAGTCAGAGTGGTACTACTTCGATAAAAATGGAGTGCTACAAGAGTTTGTTGGTTGGAAAACATTAGAGATTAAAACTAAAGACAGTGTTGGAAGAAAGTACGGGGAAAAACGTGAAGATTCAGAAGATAAAGAAGAGAAGCGTTATTATACGAACTATTACTTTAATCAAAATCATTCTTTAGAGACAGGTTGGCTTTATGATCAGTCTAACTGGTATTATCTAGCTAAGACGGAAATTAATGGAGAAAACTACCTTGGTGGTGAAAGACGTGCGGGGTGGATAAACGATGATTCGACTTGGTACTATTTAGATCCAACAACTGGTATTATGCAAACAGGTTGGTAATATCTAGGTAATAAGTGGTACTACCTCCGTTCCTCAGGAGCAATGGCCACTGGCTGGTATCAGGAAGGTACCACTTGGTATTATTTAGACCAGCCAAATGGCGATATGAAAACAGGTTGGCAAAACCTTGGGAACAAATGGTACTATCTCCGTTCCTCAGGAGCAATGGCAACTGGTTGGTATCAAGATGGTTCAACTTGGTACTACCTAAATGCAAGTAATGGAGGTATGAAGACAGGTTGGTTCCAGGTCAATGGCAAATGGTATTATGCCTATGGTTCAGGTGCTTTGGCAGTGAATACGACCGTAGACGGCTATTCTGTCAATTATAATGGCGACTGGGTTCGGTAATGACAGGGTGCTTATAATTATATTAGAACACTCGCTTAATCAAAGAAGTGACTTTGTTGTACTTGACCTGACGATTGGGGAGATTAAAAAGCATGTGAAATCTACACATGCTTTTTTGTTAGTTATGAGTGTTGAACTTGACTAACCATTGACAAAAGATAAGAGCAATCAAAATAAGATACAAAAATATCAATGCTAACTGCACCGAAACGCCCGATGCTATGGATAGGGCTAATAGGGAGAGCAGGGACGGGGCGAGAATGTCCACTGTGCTCAGAGCAGAGCCCACCGTCCCCATCTTGTCACTGGGGATATAGGCAAAGACAGCTGCTTGTAGGCGAGGGCTGAGAATGCCTATAATCGTAGAACTGATGAAACTGGTCATGAAAATTACGATATAGGCTTGATAAAGGATACTAGTTATTAGAGCCAATAGGGAAATCTCACAGAAAACCAAGAGGTGCGTGAAACGGATATTTTTAAATAGATTACTGCTGGTCATATTGCCAAGGATAGCTCCACAAGACATGATGATGGAGAGCAGGGCGAGGAGTTGCCCAATGCTTAGTTGTGCTAGTGTTTGTTGGATGAAGCGGAGGGCAATCAGCCGAGGGGACACATCCAAGATGGCAATCATACTGGTCGTCAGAAACAGTAGTATGACGGTATCTTTTAACCTCAGGAGCACAGCCAGCGATTGTTTAAGATGTTGAAAATATTTCTTAAAACTCAGTGCTGTATGTGACATTTCAATCCTTTTTTCAACCTCATACAAGGTATGTCTAATAACATACAGGCCCAAAAAGGCAATGACAAAAGTCAGAGTGTTGATAAGGGAAATAGTTTGAATACTTATAACATTGATAAGGAATGCGCCAGCCAGATTGGCGACAATGCGGACAACCCTCATCAGAGACTGCCTAAACCCCATGGCATCATGCAGGTCGTCCTTAATTACACTGATGTAGAGGGCGTTCATCATGTAGGCAGACAGGTAGCTCAAGGTGTCAGAGATGAGGTTGATGATGACAATCATAATGACTGAAACTAATGAAAAGGGCGACAAGACGAGAAATACTGTCAAAATAGCGTAGAGCAGGATTTTGATTTTGGCAATCCAGAGTGCGTGTTTGACTCTATTTTCTTGAAAATCTCCTAGAATCCCGAGAAAGAGTTGCGATAGTAGGGGAACCATCTCTGAAATGGAAATCAGTAAAATCGCTAGCGGAGCGAAATTGTACTGAGCCACATAATTGATAATGGCGAGGTAGAAAATACTGTCGCCGAATGATGAAAAACAGCTGTTTAGCAGCAACTGTCTATATATGTTGTTTGTCCAAAATAATTTCATACATTTCTCCTTATGTCTGCACATCGAATGGGAATTTATTATTTAATAGACACCAATATACCCCATGCTTCCTATTCCGAAGTCAAACAAATCTGCTTTACCACTATCTCCTTGAAACATCAGTAAACCGTGATCATCTCGTTCAGAACATGCTAAAATTACCTGTTGGATTTTTTTCATCAGTAATTTGTTTTGATTGTAGACAGTGGTTTGTAGTAAGCTAGTTATTCCGTGGCAATATCCTGTCATCATTTTTAGATGATGGTTAAAAACAAATTCTTGATATTTACTAATAATATCTTTGTTTCCGTCACAATCGTACATACAAAGATATAAGATTATTCCGGAAATTCCTTCGCACCAAGAAAGTTGTAAATTTCCTAAATTTTCAGTATTAGAAGTAACTTTTTCTAATAATTTTTTTAATTCAGCATGGAATATATGGAGATCATTATAGAACATAGAAGGTTCTAAGACTTTAGAATAGGCAAATAAAGCATATGCAATTTCACAATATCCATGAGCAAAGCTATAGTCTAAAATGCTTTCTTTGGCTGTATCTCTTTGTAGGAAATAATGATAAATTTCCCCATATACTATTGTGGATGAAAGTTTTAAGAGTATTGTCATTGGTAAATTGATAGTATTTTATTAATGGTAATAGGACACCAGATTTTCCCAATGCAAAGTCTATTTCCTCTAGAGTATCATAATTCTCTATTAATTTCTTAGCGGTGACGTTTGCTAATTGTAGATAGTATTGATTTTTACTGATAGAAAATAAATGTAGGAGTAACCATAGATAGCCTGAATCACCAAATAGCAGCGAGTATTGATATTCATATGTGTGTGTCGTTCTAATTGTCACTGCTTTCTTGATGATAGAGAGTATTTTAGAATCCAGTTCTGGGGGGGGGCAATTTATTTAGAGGAAACAGTAGTCCAGCTATTCCGTGTTGGAATGATAAATTACTTACGAAATTTCCAAATTCTGTTGAAGAAGTAATCCTTCCTTCAGAATTTACAGTTTTATCTAGTAAAAATCGTAGAACACTATTACATTCCGTTTTGTAATCATATTTATGTTCCTCTATTTTTTTAATTTTGACTAAATTATTTGTTTGACTTAAATTTAGTAGGTATTGTAACCAAAATAGTTGCTCATCTGTGAGCTGACCTTGAGTATGTGATAGTTCTAGTAATTGAATAGGATCCTTTAGTTAGATTCGATCAATCCATAACATAACAACATTTTTAGGACAACTTGTCAAATATTAGTATATATTTTTACATCTTGAATTGTCAAATTAAGTGCATAACTTTCCCGTTCAATATGTACTGACCCCCAAAAGTTAGACAATTAATTTATCCAAAGGATTTAGTTCTGTACTGCACAGGACTAAGTCCTTTTAGTTTTACCTTAATTCGTTTA
>NZ_VMMQ01000024.1:0-10298 GCF_013277295.1 Streptococcus sp. 477 | reverse complement strand
ATTTTGCTCAATTGTACGTTTCAGTCCTTCGATTACTACCTGTTTATCGTACTTCATCGTCTAAAAATCTTTCAATAGCTTCTCTATAGGAGACTTCCACCATACCGTCTAAGTCGTTCAGGGCTTCAATATAGTCTGGACGCCCTTGCCCATACTGCTTTTTCAAAAACTCAACAAAGAGATGAATTTCCTGATAGGTTACTCCAATCATATTTCTATCCTCCTATCAAATCCCATCAACTATCCTCTGCAATATCTCGTGATATTCGTAAATCTCCAGCTCAATCCTATAATTCTTATTTCCGGACTTGCCACCGTGCATGAACTCAGTCGATACTATCACGTTGTAATTATCATCTGTCCAAATCTTAGCGTCCGTCAAACCATCAAACAAAGCCTTGCTTGTGGGCGACCAGTTCGGTGGGTCATACTTCCGATTTGTCGGAGGATATATCCGAACCTTAACCTTGCAAGGTTTGTCCTCGCTGTAAGGTAAGCCAAAGTAATCTCTCAGTACATTGTTGCCCTCATATGCAGCTAACTGCCGTAAAAACTTAGTGATTTTAGCCTTTTGATGAAAGTGCGGTCTATCATTTGAGTTAATCATCTGCTTTCTGTTTAACTCAAATTTAAGGATCAATCTCTCCTTCATTCAACCTCCCTAAACACCTAGCTTTTTCCACGCTTGCTATTGCAAGAATGTCATTAGCTAAATCAAAGACTGTGTACCAATCCAGAACTCCTAACAAGTCCTTGTGTTCCTTTAGTTCATCAACTAAGCTTTCCAGTCGTTCCAATGGGTTACTTTCATACCCCAACAGATACCCAACGCTTACCCCGAAGTAGTCAGCTAATTGTTGGGCTTTTTCTGGTTTAATTTGGCTTTCTCCGTTTTCCCAGCGTGATAGAGTCTTTTCTGATATGCTCATTTCTTTTGCTATTTCCTTTTGAGATAGATTTTTTTCTTGTCTTAATTCTTTTAGTCTATTCATCAAAACACCTCATTCAGTTCCATAATCTCATCGCTGCCATACTTTCTACCAAAATCCCACGCCTGCCAAATTGTGAGCAAAGCAAGCGTGAGTGAAATTCTTTGCGCCATTCGTCCAAAGTCACATAAATGTCACTGACGCATTTTCTAGTTCGCAGTTTTACAAGAATGCACGGCTTGTTGGTTTTTGAGTTGTTTCCAAAATGGAAATAGTTGGTTTATTTAATCAGTTCATCCAATTCTGCCTGCGTCAACGGTTCAATTCGTTGATAACCTTGGACAGTGTAATTTTTTTTGTATTCAAATCCCAAATCCGCAAGGCTATTCTTGAAATAGTCTTTTTCTTCCGTGTTGGCGAAATATACTTCCAAGGTCATTTTTTGGGTATATCGTTTTAAGCCGTTTTCAGCCCCTCTGACGGCTTCTTGTTGGTTTTGGGATAATTGCCTACTGTCTAAGATTTCGCCCGTTTCTGGGTCAAATTTTGCGGTCTCCGTTGATTTTGGCGCTTTCTCTTGTTGCTGAGCTAAAACTTCCTCACGTTCTCGTTCAGCTCGCTCTTGAGCCAATCTAACTTCTTCTTTTTTCTTTTCAAAAGCGTAGTCTGCCTTGATTTGTTCCAACACTTCAACCAAAGTCATGTCTTTCAACATCCGAATATATGGCTGGTCTGTCATTCCGTACTCAGCGCATTGCCCTGAGATTGCTGAGATGGTTTTCTTGTATTCTTCTTGTTTCTGAAACTCAAATGTGACCATGTCATCAAGTGACTTCATAGTGGCTTTTTTAAGCGTCACGCCGTCAGCCATGAAATCGCCAGCCTTGACATACTCAAGGGCCTTCTCGTCAAATAGACGAGGGTCAAGCATGTATTCTGACGCCTTATTTGTAATGTAACCCTTAACAGTATCCAGTCTGAGTGCTTTCTGGTGGTCTTCAAACTCTTTGACATCTTTCGCAATCTTTTTGATAACACCATCAAGCGGTTCAACCTGCTCTGTGATGTATTCGTTAAAATCATCAGCGGTTTTTGACAAAACCTTTTTGATTTTGATACGTTCATCAGATATCTGCTTGAACAGTTTTCTGAGATCAGCTAATACCTGCTTATCGTCCTTGATTGTCGAAGCAGTAACTGTGTAATTCTGGTACTTCGTTACCACCTCTTTAATATTTTGTTCAAACAACTCACGGTCTAAAATTTCAACCTGAGCTTGTGTTACACTTACTTGTAATTCTTGCATGTTAGTACTCCATTTCTTCTAAGAGTTCGCCTTGGACTGTCTTCTCAACTTGAGTAGGTTCAGGAACTGGGTGATTCGCCTCTTGTTCTTTATTGAATTGCTCAATCTGAGCCATCTTGCGTGTTACGACATCCTCTCGACTTTCTTGAGGTGTGACATCTTTGATACGGTCAAATGTTTCTCCGCCGTCATCCTCTGTGTACATATTGCCTAAATCCTCAGGGAAAGCCTCTCTAAGAGCATTTACCAGAGCCGTCTTTCTAATCATAGTAGCTGGCATAGAGTTCCAAGTGCTTTGTTTCTTGTCATATTCCTCACGGCTAACAAAGATCTCCACAGGTACCTTGAAATTTTTGCGGTACACTCTTGCCCATCCGCCTATCAATGTGTCTCCTGGGAGCATGATTGCCCCTTTGCGTTCGTGCATAACACCCTCGCTATCTGCCGCCACTACTCCAGCCTCAAAGCCTTCATAGTCTTTACATTGAGCGGCACGTTTCAAGAAAGCCTCTTTGGAGACAATTAAACTGAACTCTGTGCCTCCATTACGATTTTTGTAAGCCACAATGTAGACCTCGTTAGCAAATGGGTTAAGATTGCGACCTTTACATAAGGCTAGAGCCTGACCTATTTGTTTTTCAGTCAACAGGTTTTGTGGGTCAAAATACTTTTTGATGTCTGCCCCAGTCAATGAACTTGGGTCAATAGTAATATCACGTTTTGTCTGCGTTGCTAATTGATTATTTGTCATTTTCTTCTTCCTTTCGTCTTCTTCAAATTCCAATTTTCACGTTTTAAGCGTCGATTTTCGTTTTGCAATTTCAAAATAATATCCTGTTGGTCGTTGATGATTTCTCCGAGTTCTCGGCCAAGATGAAGATATTCAGCTCGCCAGTTGTCGATTTCTTCGTGTAGCTCCTGAATCATACTTCATCCCCCACGTATCGATACTGCCCACAGCCAACATAGATGTACTGGCTTGGGTCAAGTTCCTCACGTTCTTCAGGCGGTTGCATTATATCTCTGTCGTAATCAAACATGAGCATACACCTTTCCAAGTTCCAGCACTCGTTTCACATATCTAGCCTTTGATGTTAGCCCAAGATCCAGCAATTCGTTTTTTTCTTCATGATTGGCCAAAAGCCATACACGGTTTTCAAGTTCAATTCTAGTCATTAGCGTCTCCTTTGCTCTACCCCAAATACTTTTCATAGCGTGATCTTCGTGGTTCTGGCAAGGCTAGAGGCTCAGGGCGCAATCCTTGAGGCGGTTCGTTGTCGTAGGTGAAGCCTTTGAACTCTCTGCGGATATTCTTGCGGATTTCTTGTCGCTGTGCCTCTCTACCACGTTCGTATGCTTGGTTGTAACCTTGGATAATCATAGACGCAAATTCTTGCTCTTCTCGTCTTTCTTCTTCCTTCTGGCGGATTTTCTCCTCTTCCTGCTTATCCATCTGATGAGCTAGAAGCCCTGCACCGATAAATCCTAAAATCACTGCACCAGTTCCTAAAAGCTGGCTAACTAATGGTGGTTCAAACATTATTCTTCCTCTTCATCATCTTCTTCTGCCATATTCTGCTTAATCGCCTCACTTGGGCTCATGCCATCCAATACATCCTTGATGACATGTGAGATGTCGTGGGTTACTTTCAACGGCTTTTCTAACTCATTAGGTAGCCCCAAAAGTTTTGTAGTTAGCAATCCAAGCGTAGATAATTTATGTAGCTTTTTTTGTAACTGTTCAATGCGTTCAATTT
This sequence comes from Streptococcus sp. 477, assembly GCF_013277295.1. Taxonomy (NCBI): domain Bacteria; kingdom Bacillati; phylum Bacillota; class Bacilli; order Lactobacillales; family Streptococcaceae; genus Streptococcus; species Streptococcus sp. 477. Next base: position 6,306 of record NZ_VMMQ01000024.1, on the reverse strand, counting down.
TTTCCTGTTGCGCTTTGATAATTTGGTCTTTGTTAATCATTGTTTTTCTCCTGTGGATAACTCAGTTATCCCTTTCTTTTATTTAGATTAGTAGTAGTTTGTTGTAAAGTTAGTAGTTATTATTCTGCTATCGTGTCATCTTAACGGTTTTAGACATTTCTTTCTTCCATGATTGACTGCCTCGATATTGCAGATAAGCATCAAAACCTTTGATTGTGACAAGCTGACCATCGTTTCTAAGGTATTTTTGTTGACTAGGTAATTTTTTCATCTCTCGCCTCATATCTCCCGCTTGTCGTTTTGAACATCCAAAGATGTGCTCTAGTTCTTCATCGTTTGCAGAAATCTTCTCGATGATCACGTCTTTAATTCTCACGATTTGAACTGTTTCCATTTTTGCTCCTTTCGTGGTATAATTTTCTTGAATAATTTTGTCATGCGCCTGATTGCCGTCAGGTGCTTTTTTGCTATCTCCTTTTCTGCTATAATGAAACCAGAAAGGAGGTAATATTATGACTGAAATTCACGCATGTCTTTGCGGAAATTGGGTGAACCTATCAGCCGACGACGATTGTGTAATGGGACCAAATATGGCTAGTCCTTACATTTGGTGGGAAGAAAATGCAGAACTCTACTCACCAATTTCTAAACCTGAAGCAAACTCGATGTACCATCAGGATTATATCTACATTCACTATCGTGGCGCTGACTATCGTATCCATCCAATGTTCATTCAAATCGTTTCTAGATAACTTTTTCTAGTCTGCTAGAAATGATTTCTAAATCTAAGTCGTCCAGTTTCAACTGGTCGGCTTTTTGATTTAAACGAGCTTCGATAGCTTGGTTAATTTCAAACCATTCTATTTTTGTAAATCGGCTCCTGAATTTTAGAAATTCCTTTACTGCTTCTTTCATACTGTCCTACTTTCCATCGCCCTGAGTTCTATCTCATGGCTGACTTGTTTCAATAGCTTCTCACACGCTATTTTAGCTTCTCTGTACGTTGTGTTCTCGCTGATGAAGTAATCAGCAAGTTCGATAATTTTATCTTCCATTCAACCTCCTATATCAGCCTCAAGACTGATGTAATATCCTCCTAAATTGCTATAATACTCTTGACTAGGACCTCTCACCGTTTTAGTCAAAATTCCAATAGAAAGGAGGAGATAGTATGGCAAATACTCCAATAAAACCTGGAACAGATAATCAGAAACCTGGTCGCTATGTAGAGGTAGGACCTCGTGGCGGAAAAGTTACTAATGGTCATACCGCAACTATCGGAAAAGGTGATCGGCTCCCTCCGACATCTGCTAAAGGCAACGGTTGGAAAAAGTCTAATCTTCGTTTGCGTACAATCGTTCAATGGTTGTACGCTTTTTCCATACACAAAAGCACATTCCCAAAAAATCAATTTGAATCCATGCTTCGGCGTAATCTTTCCCATTGCTGGCATAGTGAGTTATATAATGGTGAATCATTTTATTCCTTCCTCCTATTGAGTTACTTGAGAAGTATCATGAATGGCTTCATAGCTAAGACGCTTGAATTTTTCTAAGTCTATCTGAAAATTGATAGGCTTTTTTCTTTTCCCACTATACGGATATCGTCTTGGTCTCATTTCTTTCTCCATTGTATTTATTTTTTCTAACCTCTCTTTTATTTATTAAGATAAGTAGGACTTGTTGTTAGTTAATATTTATTGTTATTTAATACTTGTTGTTAGTTAATATTTATTAGTGCCTAAATTTTCTGATTTGTAAAATACAGATTTGTAAAATACAGATTTGTAAAATACAGATTTGTAAAAATCGAAAATGTAAATTCTAACCTGTGGATAACTTAGATATACTTTCATTTAATCTCTGTTTCATAATATCGAATTGGAAATCAGATATTTTTACATCTGAGAAAAATCTGAAAACACGAACTCCTTTACCACGTCCCATGCCTTTTTTAACAATTCGTAGGTAGCCATTTTTTTCTAATATTTTGAAGTAGCTATCAACTGTGTCTCGACTAACACCTTTCCGCTTAGCTATTTCTTCTGGATAGACTTGCCAGTTTGGGTGATTAGCCAGTACCACCATCATGATACCGACAGCTGTAAAATCCAGCGCAGGATCGTTGATAAAACTATTACTAACAGCTGTATAATCTTCAGTTGGATTCCTGAAAGATGAACTGGCAATCTAAATCTTTAAAATCTGTCATACGCTCTCCTTTCTACTCTTTTATTACGGTCAAACCGCAATATCGGATAAAAAAATAATATCATCTACTGATACATCGAAAACACTAGCGATTTGATATGCTTTCGAAACACTAGGTTCTGTTATCCCACGTTCCCAATGCCCCCACGTATCAACTGATACATTCACAGCTGCTGCCGCATCACTTTGTCTCCAGTTTTTGAGTGTTCTTAGTGTTTTTAATGTCATTTTCGTCACGTTCCTACCTCCTTTCTAAATTTGGTATAATAGAATAAAAACGAGGTTTACTATGTTAAGTATTGATACACAATTTGTAGATACAATCAGTAAAATACTATCTGATTATGTTTCACATTCTGAAATCACAAGGATGGGAGAAGTCTTAGGATATTCCCAAAACGACCAGAACTCTGGACTCAATAAACACTATAGAGTTCACAATATCATGTCTGATATACTCAACAAAACACAAGATGAATCTAATATCAAACTTGTAATTGAGTATATCTGCAATCCTTTGCGGTACATCGATAAAGTTTCAGATTTTGAAAACTTAAGATTAAAACTAAATGTCGTTCTTTCCCTAAAAGGCCTTGCCATATCAGATAATGGACATGTAGTTATTACTACTGCTTCAAAAACATTAGTTGAGGCAAAGAAACGATTTGAATCACTTGATCATATGTTGAGAACATTAAATGTTCATCCAAATGTTTTAAAATTCTGCACCCAGGAACTCTTACAAGAAAATTATTTTCATGCTGTATTTGAAGCAAGTAAAGGAATCTTTCACCGCATTCGTTTACTAACCGGTTCGTCTCTGGACTCAGCAAGTCTAATAGACCAATGTTTTAAAATCAAAGAACCCGTTATGATTATCAACGGAAATAAATTACAGACTCTTGACGAACAAAGTGAATATAAAGGATTGAAGAATTTACTTCTGACAATCGCACATCTTTATCGTAATTCCAAAGCACATAAACTTAAATACTACAATCCAGATAGTGTTAATGATGCCTTAACCGCTTTAACTCTTATGTCCCTCGCTCACAATCTCCTTGACAACTGTACTAATACTAGGAGACTTGATTAGTAGATTATAAAATTCTATAGTCACCTCAGCTAATCTAATTGTTTCTTCATCTATGGGACTATTGTAGTCCTCAAGGTGATGAAACCTTTCAGTCAACTGCTCTGATAAGTATTCTGTTTGCCTAAAGATAGATTTATGAAGATGAGTAATTGGTTTTAGCAATTCGATTTCATCATAACTTAATATTTTTTCAGTCTCCTCTTGAGTTACTTCTGCTAATTTTTCCATACCAGAAATATCAACATTAACATGCGGCTGTTCCATTATCGTCCCCCCTCGTCCTACTTTCCATCGCCCTGAGTTCTATCTCATGGCTGACTTGTTTCAATAGCTTCTCACACGCTATTTTAGCTTCTCTGTACGTTGTGTTCTCGCTGATGAAGTAATCAGCAAGTTCGATAATTTTATCTTCCATTCAACCTCCTATATCAGCCTCAAGACTGATGTAATATCCTCCTAAATTGCTATAATACTCTTGACTAGGACCTCTCACCGTTTTAGTCAAAATTCCAATAGAAAGGAGGTTCAAAAAATGAGTAAGCTTAGCCATAAGCCAAACCACGTTGTTAAGAAACTAACCTGGGAAAATCTCGATAATATTCTATTATCTTATTTTTCAGAGTCGACTACTGATAAACCTAGCGCAGTAATTCAGTTATCTGATTTTGAAATGTCTAAAGCTGAAATTATCGAAGAAGCAACTGCTCAAGGTTATCAAGTTATCGATAATTCTGATGGTTACTTAAAGTTTCTATAACGAATTTTAAAGATGATATATTTGTACGATTTACATCAATATCTCTTTTTAACTTAGCAATCTGTCTATCAGATTGCTTTTTTCTTTTCCCACTATACGGATATCGTCTTGGTCTCATTTTCTCACCCCCCTTTCAAATGTGGTATAATCAAAATAAAACGATTGGAGAAAAAATATGTCATTTGATCTTTCTAAATTAAGCCTAGGCAGTCGCTTCGCAGGCAATTCAAAAGCATTTCAATGCCCTGTATGTTCAGGTTTCTCTTCCCATTTATGGACTTATAATCCTATTGATATCAATAGAGATTACAAAGAATCTATCAAATTTATTATAATTGCACAATGTCAGGCTTGTAATCAATTTTCTATTTGGATAACAAATGAAATCCAAATAACGTATGGCTCCAGGATAGTATTAAACACAAGCGATGCAACGTCGACATTAATTTTCCCAAATGTTGCCGAAGGAGTACCTAAACCTAATAATGATATGCCTGATGATGTGAAAGAAATCTATATTGAAGCTGGAGAAGTTCTAAATATATCGCCTAGAGCTTCTGCAGCTCTATCCCGTCTAGCTATTGAAAAGCTTGTTGCTCATTTAAACGCACAAGGTAAAGATTTAAATACCCAAATTGGAAGTCTTGTCTCTAAAGGAATGCCAATAGAAATCCAACAAATGCTAGACAGTGTTAGAGTAATAGGGAATAATGCTGTACATCCAGGTCAAATAGACATAAAAGATAACAAAGAGTTAGCTTTATCATTGTTAAGTTTTATCAACTTGATTGTAGATAATCGAATCACACAACCTAAAAAAATTCTAGACATATATAACCTATTACCTGATTCCTACCGAAATTCTATCGAAAGAAGAGATAATTAATCTTTCTCAAAGATTAATACATTTTCTTTGTCCCAATACTGAGTTACAACTCTAACCGGGTCATCTTCTGTCCCTTTCCCTCGTTTAAATGTAATTTTTATCAATTCAACAATTTCAACACTTTCCATTCCCTACTCCTTATCTTTTTTATCACATCGGCACTTCACTATCTGACGAATAGTAAAAGATACAATCACAAATCCTGCTAGGATTATCAATCCAGTTTCTTCACTCATTGCTTTTCACGGCAAATGATGGTACACTATCAAGTAGAGGTTGGGGCGTCGCCCCTTTCTCTACTTTTTGTTTTGAAGCTTACGTTTGTGTTCTAAGATTTGTTTGTGCCACAAACGTGCTTCTCTGATTAAGCCTAGTGCCAAGATGACGGTTGCAGTGTCCTTGGTTGCTAGGCTTTTTATGATGTGTTCCATCATTTGCCTTACCTCCTTTTCCTTAAGCTTGATTATATTATACTGCGGTTTAACCGCAATGTCAAGTGTTTTTTACGTTTTTTTCGCGATTTTTTATTTTATTCTTTACTTTTTTGCGTTTTTGCCGTAAAATATACTATATAAGGAGGGACGGAAATGACAGTCGAAAATAAAGAAATTTTTGCCAATAATCTAAGTTTTTACATGAAGCAAAAAGGGGTAGACAGAAATACATTATGCGCAGACTTGGATTTAAAATACACTACAGTTCGTGATTGGCTGAAAGGAATAACTTATCCTCGGATTGGTAAAATTGAACTTTTGGCAAACTATTTTAATATAAATAAATCTGACCTTATTGAAAACAAGATTTCTACCGCACAATCAGACTCCCTTTTAGAAAAAATTACAAATACAGCTCGAAAATTAAACACTGACAATAAAAAAATCGTTCTTCGAACCTCTGAGGAGCTTTGGGAGAGTCAAAACGAAGAAGAAACGAAGATAAACGAAGTATCGGAGAAAGTTCTCGACTTGTACCAAGTTGAGGTTGTATCTGAGACGGCAGCAGCTTCTGGATTTAACTATGGATTTGGGTACGACGATACAGACAGAGAGATTATAGAGGTCGACGAGCAACCACCACATCACGATATTGCGACTAAGGTCAGCGGAGACTCCATGCAGCCTGACTACCAAGACGGAGATATTCTCTATTTAGTAGACAAAGGACTGACCACCTACAACGGAGACCTAGCAGTTATCGCATACGGAGACCGTTCTTACTTTAAGAAGATCTATACCGAAAACGGACGCTTACGCCTCGTATCACTCAATGACAAGTACGAAGACATCATCCTAGACTTCCCACCAGCCGAAGACACGCACATCAAGATTTATGCAGTTATCGGGGTGTATAGAGGGGA